>CAYZUR010000277.1:0-3158 GCA_964481535.1 uncultured Spirochaetaceae bacterium
TAAAAACTATAGCGGTGATGATTCAGTAAAAAATGCATCAGAGGTTTTCAATGAGCCTGTCATGAAAAATTTGGGTGAATTTGATATATTCATTAAAATTATTTTTGCTCATCACCTATGGATATTTTATCATCATACATTTTCTTTAATAATTTATTAATTAGATGCATCCCTATCTCTTATTGGTAATTTTTATTAAATTGAAGAGCTAATTTCAAAAATACTAAAACCTACTTATAAATATTCAGAAAACACTGCATAGATATACATAAGATAGGATTTCTTTACAGTAGTTATTGTGAGTTGCAGTAAGACAGGTAATAAGAGTATTAAATCTTAGCTAGAAATGTGTATTTGGGCGTATTAGTGCATCCCCTTTTAACAAAAGTAGTATATATTTGAGTATTTTATATTATTTAAGAAGCTGTTTCGGCTTTTACTTCTTCCTTTATATCTAAGACCTTCCATACTTTCTTCAAAGTTGTAAGCAATATGGCCAGTTCAATATCATATCGTGCATGGCTGAGAAGCAGGTTCAAATATCATTTCGGAGTATGTAGAATATTACAATACAAAGAGAATGCTAAAGGAGTAGCATATCCTGCTATAAATGATGACAGGGTTTACCTGGGTTTAATCTTAATCTCAATCTCCCCATTGGCTGAACAAAGACGGATTGTTGCCAAAATTGAAGAACTTATCTCTTTGATAAAAAATATGTAAGAATTAGAACCACCACATACGAAAAAAACCGTCCTCCCCCATTCCTTGGAAAACCAGCTTCTCATTTGTATAAGATACATCTACTAACGTTGCCCAGAACAAGACTCGAACTTGCACAATCTTTCGATTACTAGGACCTGAACCTAGCGCGTCTACCAATTCCACCATCTGGGCGTTGGTGCAAATACTATAGTGAAGAATTAGTGTGTGTCAACCAAAATGGTTTGCCTGTTGTCCTTTTCATTACTATCTTATAGGTAACGAATAAAAGGAAGGTATAATATGAAAGTAACATTTGCCGGTAACGTAGTTGAACTTGTTGGACAAGAAGTTCGTGTTGGAGATACTATTGCTGATTTTACAGCTGTAAATAATGATTTAAGCGCATTTAAACTCAGTGATGTAAAGGGGAAGAAGCTCATTGTAGCAGTTCCTTCTCTCGACACTTCTGTATGTGACGCTGAGGTGAGACGATTTAATGAAGAAGCAACTAAGTTTCCTAATGTAAAGGTAATTACTGTTTCAATGGACTTGCCATTTGCTCAAAGTAGATGGTGTGGAGCTAATGGCGTTGATAATGTGATCACAGTAAGTGACCACAAAGATCGTAGTTTCGCCCATGCATTTGGTACATATCTACCAAATGTTGGACTTATTGCTAGATCAATTTTCCTCCTCGATGAATCTAACAGAGTTCAATATGTAGAATATGTGAGTGAAGTAACAAATCACCCAAACTATGAAGCAGCACTAGAAGCATTAAAGAAATAAGATATTTATATTTTAGATGCCCTGAATCAATCATTATTCAGGGCATTATTCTTACATAGAAACTTCTTCACTCTTTATTCTAATATCCTTTGAAGAAGATCCAACACAGATAGTGTAGAGTTCTTTATCAATCATCCATCCCTTCATCTCTTCATCCCAATAAGAGAAATCTTCTTCACTTACTATAAAAGAGATTTCTTTCTTCTCTTTTGCTTTTAAAGAAACCTTTGAAAACCCCTTCAACTGTTGAAATGGCTTATCTCTTCCACTCACCTTAGGCCTGAGATATAATTGAACAACTTCACTTGCAACTCTACTACTAGTATTAGTTATAGTAAGAGTGACAGAGAATTGCTTACTTTCTTTCTTTATCTGAAGATTTTCATACACAAATTCAGCATAACTTAACCCAAAGCCAAAAGGATAAAGAGGATCAGGGCCAATTGTGTCAAACTGCCTGTAGCCCACCATTAACTTTTCATCATAATGGATATCCATAACAGAACGAACGTGAGGCTTTCCTTGCCCTACCATGATTCGTTTCAATGAGACTTTATCAAAATCTGCATGATATCCTTTCATAGAAGCATAATCTTCTAATTCTCTACCTATTGTAAAAGGAAGACGTCCACTAGGGCTAAATTCACCAAAGATAAGACTTTTAATAGCCTTTGCAGAGTAAGAACCTAAATACCCACTGAAAATAATAGCACTAGGAAGATGATACCAACTAGGCATCTCAACTGCACCTCCACTGTGAAGGACTACAATTGTATTACTATTCATCTTACTAGCGTGAGTAATATCATCAATATCACGATCTTTAAGAGTCCATCTTCTATCATAGGCTTCACTCTCATCTACATGATTAAATCCAACACTCACAATTACCGCATCACAAGAACTCACAAACTGAGAACTCTCCCAGTCTTTATACCACCTCTTACCAAAACTACTCACCGTACAATTAGGATATGATTCCTTTAATTCCTTTACTATAGAGACCCCTGGATATGATTGCTTTATGAAGCTAGAACCTCCCCCTCCTGTTGGCTCTTTCGTAGCAAACCTTCCAATAACAGCTATCTTTTTTGTCTTTCGAGAAACAAGGGGAAGAACTTCCTCATTCTTTAATAAGACCAACGACTCTTTCGCAATATTTAGGGCAACTTCTTCATGTCCCTTTGTTTTAATTTCTCTTCTCTTATCTATCAAATCTCTCTTATATGAACCAATAGAATCAATGCTATGTAAAATATGTAATACTTTCTCATCTACATGCTCTTTTTGCTCTTCTGTGAGAAGGGAATCAATAGGTGGGAAATACTTTCTCTTTGGCATTTCAATATCAACACCGTGGAGAAGAGACTTATCTGCTGAATAAAGACTATCCCAGTCACTAATGACCATATACTTATAATTCCACTCTTTTCTCAACACTTGTGATAAAAGATAGGAGTGTTCACTTCCATACTCACCATTGATTTGATTATAACTTGTCATAATCCCAACAGCCCCACCATCAACACATGTTTTAAAGGCGGGAAGATAGATCTCTCTCAAAGTTCTTTCATCAACAATTGAATTACTTTTATGCCTATCATACTCACTATTGTTACAGGCAAAGTGTTTTACACTTACCCCTACCCCTTTACTTTGAACAC
>CAYZUR010000278.1:0-3158 GCA_964481535.1 uncultured Spirochaetaceae bacterium
TCAAAGTTTATCAGATATTCTTAATGGCACTTTTTCTTTAGATTTTCTCAATCAAACTACTAGATGACCTGAGTAGTTACAAAATATGATGGTATTACATTTTGTGAAAATGTTATTGAGTTATGAAACAATAACATTGCAATTGAGATAATAGAGAAATTTCTTTGAATCAATTACTAACATATGATACTGTATACATGAGGTATAGATGATTAGTCAGAGTTCTAATAAGAGTTTGAAAAGTTTTAATAACTATTTTTCTAACAGGTATATAAAAGAACTCATTAAAACAAAAAATCCAGAAGCTATTTTTGAATCAGCAAGAAGCCTAGGTCTTGTTTTGCCGACGTCAACTTTTTCCCTATATGATGTGTATGAGAAAATATATGAAATGATTTCTATAAATTATAAAAATGAGTATATCTTTAAAAATATCTTAACAAAAAAAGTACTTGAAGGAATTCACTCTTCTGAAAAATCTGTTATTCTCACTGAGCTTAGAGTTGCGAACTGTAAAGCTGATCTTGCAGTTTTCAATGGAACATCTAGTGTATACGAAATTAAAACGGATCTTGATAATTTCTCGAGACTTGATCGACAATTACAAGCTTATAGATTGTTTTTCGATCACATTTCTGTTGTTACAACACCAAGTCAATTACATAATCTCTCTCGTCATATCGACAATACGATAGGAGTTCTAATAGTACATGATGATGGAAGAGTTGAAACAGCACATGAACCCCTATCAAATCTAGAAAATATAGATGTGTCTATACTATTCGACACATTAAGAAAAAGTGAGTATATGAGAATTATTTCCCATCTATATGGTTCAGTCCCAGAAGCTCCAAATACAAAGATATATGAGGAATGTAAGCACCTATTTTGTCGTTTGCCAATCAAAATCGCTCACCAGCAGGTAATTGAAGTACTAAGAGAGAGGGGAGAGTTCTTAAAATTGTTCGTGAATAATGTTCCATATATGTTTAAGGGCTATGCTGTAGGAAGTAATCTTACAAAAAAAGAACAAAAAATTTTTTGCACGATGATGTGATAGATAAGGAAAGAAAAAATGAAATATTTTCCATACATGAGAGGTAAGTTGTATGAACTTATAGCACTAAGAGACCTCGCTGAAAATATCACTTCTTTTAAAGAGTTCGTAATACCTATTATTGAGCCAATTCGTTTAAATATGACTGGGCTAAAACGTTCTATAGAATCCCTCATTGCTGGTGATATAAGATTTATAATTATTGTCAATCCAAAGTGCGGGGAGCTTGTTCAAAGTCCAGAAACGTTTATTATCAATTTCGTTAAAGTTGTATTAAAAGGTTATAAGAAGTGTTCATTCGGGTATATTATTGATTCAGATACTACGATAAAAAATATAGATAACATTATTTCTTTAAATTTAGATTGTAATCTAGCCTTTATACACAGAGATAATGGTCTTGGTATGGATTTAAAGGTTTTTTTGGATGGAAAAAATAATGTGGTGGATTATCATATATTTGATGAGGATAAAACCAATTTGGTCTACCGAAGGTTTTTTAAAGACATTCCTATTGTTTTACTCAAAGATGGTTTTAGAAGTAATAAACGTAACAGTGACTACCCTTTTTCTGAACATTTTTCAGATTTGCATCTGAGAGCAGAAGAACTTTTGATTGAAGGATTCAGTGATTTCCTTATTGTTGGAGATAATTATTCAGATTCAGGTGGTCCCGCATATGCTGTAGCAATACACATTACTCATTTTGATGAAGACTCTGATATGAGAATAGAACATTTTATCTCGGACTCTAATAATCGACCAGTTAATCCTGGGGGTAAGTTCCTTGAAGCTCTTGAAAAACTAATCAAGTATTCGCAAAATAGTATTGGAGTAGATTTGAATACAATAGGGATGAAAGAGTTTTATAATTTATATAGTAATAAGCATTTTCCAGGTCTTGGTGTTGTTAAAAAGCTGTCAATGATGCACCACATCGAGACGATAGTTTGTTATTTATCAAGGTGAAATGATATGATGAGATGTTGTGATAAGTGCTTTCGAGATGTGTTTTTACAGTCTGTCATAATTGAAATGGGAGAAATTAATACTTGTGACTTTTGTGGCAGTGTTAGCCACACTGTAGAGACTGCACAATTAACCGATTATTTTATGCCATTATTTGAACTCTATACAATCTCTGGTTCTGATAAGGCCTCTGATGCTTCTGACTATATTTGGAATTTATTTCAAAGTGATTGGGAACTTTTTGAGATACAAGACAAGATAATTATTCAAAATCTTGTTTCTCATTTGCTTAAAGGGGCAAATATTAACGATATAAGATATGCAAAGACTGATAGTAGCATGCAAGGATTAAAGTCTTGGAGTGACTTTAAACAAGAAATTATACACTCTAATAGGTTTTTTCCAAGAAAGTCAGAGATGGTTGTTTCACAGATAAAGAAATTTCTCCCATTTCTAATCCATGATTTTTATAAAGATACTTTATTCTATCGGTCAAGAATTTCAGAAGATGGATATATTTTTGAAAAAAAAGATATGGGCAAACCTCCAAATAAAAAAACTCGAAGTGGTAGGGCGAATCCAACTGGTATATCGTATCTCTATATAGGTTCATCAACAAAAACAGCTATAGCAGAAACTCGACCTCATGTAGGACATATGATTACTGTAGCTACTCATAGGCTTCAAAAAGATATTTCAGTAATAGACCTTCGAGATCCTATAAAAAACAATGTATTTTCTCCATTTGCAGAAAGTGAGGAAGCTGTTAATACGTTTTTTCATTTTATTGAGTTTTTAAAAAAGTTAGGAGAAGAACTTTCGACCCCAGTAGTGCCAAATCAAGTACAATTAAATTATATTCCTACACAATATATATGTGAGCTCATAAAAAGTGCAGGATATTCTGGGGTTCTTTATAGAAGTAGCTTATCAGAGGGATATAATTTTGCAGCATTCCATGATGAAATATTTCTTGTAGAGGATTGTACTCCTTATATGATTGATGAGAATATATATCATTATCATGTGTGCTGAAAAAAAATTGAAACCATTTAGATTTTTAGCACTTATATTTTTAAAAACCATCATTTGCACAGAGTTGGTAGAAACAGCAAAAGAAGCTTTATTTTGA
>CAYZUR010000279.1:0-3137 GCA_964481535.1 uncultured Spirochaetaceae bacterium
TTCCAACCATAATTGTGCATACTGGACTCATTGTATGAGAAGAAAGATTTGCCTCTTTTCTTCTTTTAAGGCCCCTCTCAACTGCTTCAGCTACAGCAATCGCTTGGGAAACTGAGAAGCAGATGGTAGCGTTTATGCTGATACCGTTATAAGTTGCTTCTTCTATAGCTGATACTCCAGCAGAAGATACAGGTATCTTTACTTGGATATTTTCTGCAAGTTTCCCAAAATGGAGAGCCTGTTCTACAATATTGTTGGTGTTTCTATAATATTGAGCATTTGTCTGAATCGATATACGGCCTTTAAGTCCTTTTTCTTTTTTATAAATATCATATAGTAGTTTTGCACCTCTCTTTGCCATTGCTTCATTTAGTTGCCAAGCAATATCAATTTCTGTACAAGTAGGGTAATCGAAAATCATTTTCTTTATTGGTTCGAGCCACATATCGTATTCCTGACGGAGTACTTTTCCCACTATTATCGGGTTTGTTGTCGCCCCCACTGCTCCATTTGCTATAGCATATTTCAGTTCTTCCATTGAGCATGAGTCATTCCAAAAATCTGTGATTGTAGAAATTGCCATTTCATGTAGGGGGCTATTGAATTTTTTTGTTGTCATACGAAACACCTTCTGAATGATAAAATATATACACATAATGATAAGATATAATCATTATGTTGTAAACAATATCATGGATTTATATCTATGTCAAAACATAATTAGAATTAGCGAATTAGCGTTAATGATTAGTAATAAATATATGTTTGTAGCAAATAATGTGTTCTAAAATAGACAGACATTTAGATTAAATGTAGCAAACAGCAAAGCTGCTCTGCCAAAATATAGAATCCAGACAATCAAAGAAAATTCCTACGACAATAGAGAACTACTTTTCTGTGTGACTGGTAAATTCTAAATCTGCCACACCAGTAACTATCGGGAAAATGAGTGATGAAACCTTCGTCCAAACACCAGATTTCATGATCTTTCTCATGAAAAACAGTAAAAAAAAACCGGATTGAATGGTGAACCAGCTATAATTTAGAGCACACATTCTCGCGGAAGGTCGGTTTCTCCTCATGGACTCAGAAAGTTTCGGTGGCTTACCTTTGGTGTCGAAATTACCGATAAGGCATAGCCGAAAAAGTTTCAGAAAAAGAAGAACAAGACTAGACGAAAGACAAAAAATTCAACCAAAGTAACCGACTGAATTGTGTAGCATATAATTTGGTCTGAGAAATTAGGGGGAAATAATCTTTATTAGAGATTGTAAAAAAACGTAAAAAGATAATATAAGAACATAATAAATAAAAAAATGATTGACAAAGAAAATTTTGTGTGATAATAATTTAATTAAACAAAAAAAAGGAGTGATAGTGATGAAAAAAATAATTTTATTATTGTTAATTAGTTGTTTAATACTTTCTGCTGCTACAACAGTTTTTGCGGAAGGTCAGAAGGAAGAAAAGGAAGTTATTATTAATTTCCCAACTATGTGGGCTGGAACAGATTCAAAAGCGAAAACTATTGTTAATATAGTATCGGAGTTTAATGAATTTAATGAAGGGAATATACGTGTGGTGATAGAAGAAATTCCTGACACTGCTATGTATGATCGAAAAATATCTACAATGCTTGCAGCTGGGCAACTACCAGAATTTTTTACTCTCAAGTGGAATGATGATACTCGTTCATTTTATGAAAGAGATGATATCTTAATGGATTTTACTAAACCTTTTGCAGAAGGTTTGATTCCGAATATTCGTAAAGATTGGATCGAGTATGTAACTTTGAATGGAAAGATTAAAGTTATACCTTATGAACATGCTATAACACCCGTTTGGTATAATACTAGACTTTTTGAAAAAGCTGGGATTAAAGAATTTCCAAAAACTATTGATGATTTTTGGGTAGCTTGTGATAAACTAAAAGCAATAGGAGTTGTTCCAACTTCTCAAATGACTGGTTCTAACAATGCGTTTACAACACAAATGTGGTTCTCTCATATTGTAAATGGATTAGGAGGTCCTGAGGCTTGGTCAAAACCTTTTACAGATCCAATGTTTATTGAAGCTGCAAAAATACTTAAGAAACTTTTTGTTGATGGAAATACAACTAAAGATGCTATTGGGGCGAAGGCTTCAACTCCATCAGGTCACTATTTTGCAGAAAAAACTGCGATGTTTATAAATGGACCGTGGTTTATAGGTAATATCCGAGTGAATGCACCGGATATTTATGAAATAACTGAATTAGCAACATTTCCCAAAGTAGGAAGTTTTCCAGGTAGTCAAGTTGGGTTTTTGTTAACTTCGTTCGCTGCTGCACAAACGGATGATGAACGTCAAAAAAATGCTGTATTAGAATTTATTAACTATTTAACAAAACCAGAAAAAGCTAAAGAACTTTCACTAGCTTCTGGTTCATTGTTGACCTCTGAGTTTGAAGTTGATTCTAAGGAAGGGGATAGATTACAGCAAAAGTTTATCAGAGAATTAGGAAACGCAACTTTTATTGGAAGAAGGTTTGATACAACTACTTCAATTGCATGTTTAGATGAGTTTGGTCCAGGAGTTGATGATCTAGTATCTAATCGTATTACAGCAGAAGAATTTTGCCAAAGGCTAGAAGATGCAAGATCTAGGTAAAGTTTTGTATTTCAATAATACATATTGAATGGAAGGGAGGTCTTATTAAAATATTTGACCTCCTTTTTTCGGAAATTCGCTTTAGGAAGTTTTTTTTGGGAGAAAAAAATTGTGAGAATTAAAAAAAATCAAAGCATAGCAACAGTGCTAACAAACTTAGTGATGTTGCTTCCTTTATTACTACTGTTCTCTATGTTTTTTATTTATCCTTTGGTATATGTAGTTTATACAAGTTTTGTTGAGTGGTCAGGATATGATAAGCCAGTTTTTATTGGCTTGAATAATTTTATCAATTTATTACAACAAGAAAAAATAAAGATATCAATTAAAAACAATATTATTTGGGCATTCGCTTTGGGTTTTGGTCAAGTAGGTTTAGCTACTTTAACTGCTTTTATATTAGCAAGAAAACCAAAATTTTGGGGTGCTATGAGAAATGTTTTGTTTATGCCTGTTGTTATTTCCCAGGTTGCAATAGCATTACTTTG
>CAYZUR010000280.1:0-1488 GCA_964481535.1 uncultured Spirochaetaceae bacterium
TGATATGGTGCCCTTTAGGTTTACACTTTTAGAAGAACAGGTAGCCATCTAGTAGACACTTTTTTGTATCTAGATCTCCTTAAGGAGACACTTTGTAGAAGTCTGCTACCAAAAAGGTTTTCACTTCTGTTCATGTACATCTTCTACCCATCTTATCCAATAGTCAATACTTTTGTTTATACACTTCTATAGCGGTCTCTTAAAAAGTAGTTTCTCCATTTTTTTCCTAGAATTATCATAAGTCCTTTCTAAATCTCATCAGGAAAAATATTCCTTAATATGGATTATCATAATTAATTATGATAATAGTGAATTAAACAAATGGGTCTTCCTCTCTTTTTTCTTTGTTGTCATTGTAATGCCTGTAGAAAGTTGCTATTGGTATGTTCAGTGTAGATGCAGCAACCTTTGCACCTTCTGCTTCTTTGAGCAAAACAACCTCACCACAAGTGAGGCAGATAATTTTCTTTTTTCTAGGCCTTCCTGCACTGCGGTTCCTTATAAATATAGTTAAATCCTCGCTGTACGTCACTAATAGAAAGGTTTCCCCATTAGTGACAGTGAGATTTACTAGGAGCCCTGCAACAGATGCAAGTTTTCTTAGTTTTTGAATATCCTTTTGCAAATGTTCTTCAGGGACAACCTTAAATCGCATTTCCTTGTCTTGCATATTCATTAGAAGTCCTCCATTGCAGCTGTTTTGCCCTTAATTATTGCTGGATAGATGCCTTTTGGATTTTGTAATCTAAACTCTACAGGAGAAAGAAACCCTAATCTTTCTTTAGGGCGAATTGTGTTGTAGAACTTGATGAACTCAATTACTGCAGAAATAACATCTTTCTTGGAAACTCTCTTATTTTTGACTTGGGTCTTTCCAAATCTGTTGTACAAGCATTCTGTCTTAATAATGCCATTAAGGGATTCCATGGACGCATTGTCGTAGCAGATACCTGTGTAACCGAGACTCATTCTTATATGGAGCTCCTTAAGCAACTCCCTATACGCATATGATAGGTAGGTAGATCCATTGTCACAATGAAGCACCACTCCTTCAGTCGTCTCTATAACTTTGGCTAATTCATTAACAGTATCTGTACAAAGCTTGGAATTGATAGAATCTGAGATTTTAAAGGCAACAAGTTCTCCATTGAATAGGTCTGCTATAGAATTAAGGTACATGGTCTGCTCTATGCAAGGTAAGTATGTGATGTCTTCTACAAAGAGTTTATGAGGTTCTAGTGCAAAGAAGTTCCTATGAATAAGATCTGGTGGAAGATCTTCTTTCATCTTCCTTCTTCGTGCATACACCTCATCAGAATACTTCTTAGCTCTCACAGTCGATTGTAGGTTATTCTCTTTCATGATACGTCTAATGCGCTTTTTGCCACATTTCTGGCCAGTTTCTTTTTCTACCATCGTTCCCATCTTGCGATAACCAATGCTGAAATAATGGTTCTCCTGGAGAATTAGAATCGTATTTCGAATCTC
>CAYZUR010000280.1:1588-3079 GCA_964481535.1 uncultured Spirochaetaceae bacterium
TAATTAATTTGATGCATCGAATCTTTTCTTCAAGTGAGATAGTTCTACGAACTCTATATATGAGGTTTGTTGAAGAGCCACATGAGAGAACTTTTTCATAGGATTTTCTAATATACTCTTTATGGGTCAGCCAGTAGTAGCCAGCTTGATAAGATGCTCCAACTGCCTTTGCAGCTTTTTTCACCGATTTAATTTTCTCATACTTGTTAAGAAACTTAATCTTTTCCTCTAATGTGAAGTTTTTGTTTGCCATAACCACTCCTCTGTCTACAGAGGTGGACCTGGTCAACTAAAAGTGTCTACTTTTCGGGGGGCAGATCAAATAGGTTAAACGATTGAAACACCATTCCAACCTCTTCTCTTACCCCTCTAATATCATGAGTTGCAGTAACTTCCTCATCATCAATAAAAATCTTCCCACTTGTTGGAATTTCAAGCTTATTCACACTCCTTAGGAGAGTACTCTTGCCGGAATCAGAAGGACCGATGATGAGGACAACTTCACCCTTCTTTACACTCAAGGAAGCATCCTTCACTGCATGAACAATCGTATTGTCATTCATTCGATAATCTTTATATAAATGCTCTATATGTATTCTATCCATTTTTGTGTAACCTCTCTTCAAGTATACCTACAAGTCGACTCAATAAAAGAGTTATTACTAAATAGACAAGAGCCACTATAAACATGGTCTCTAGTGATAAAAAAGTCCTCGAAATATACTCTCTCCCTTTTCTTAAGATATCACTTAATGCAATGGTGGAAACAAGAGAAGAATCTTTTACCATAGAGATGAATTCATTACCAATAGCAGGTAAAATTACTTTAATGGTTTGAGGAATAATTACACACCGAAATGCTTGCCCTCTCGATAACCCAAGGGCAATAGCAGCTTCCATCTGCCCCCTTGGAATAGCTTGAATACCAGCTCGTACAATCTCACCTATGTACGCCCCAAAACAGATTGAAAGAGCAATGGTTGCCGCAAATATTCCCTCAATTTGGAAAACACGACCCATTGCATAGTAGATAAATATCAATTGAACGAGTAGGGGAATACCACGAATAAATTCAACATAGACTCCACTAAGCATATTAATAAAACGATTTTTACTTACCGATCCTAACCCAACAAATAATCCAATAAATATAGCACCAATGATGGCAAACACAGTAACTTGAAATGTAGTTGGAAGCTGTACCCAGTCGCTATGAGAGGTCTCCCGATTTCTATACAGACGTTACCCCCAAACCCAAAGTAGAACGACAAAGAGTGCCTAGTTCTCATCCTTGGAGTTATGAGCAGCAGATGCTATTTATAGAAAAAGACAGGCTCATGCAATCTTTAGAACCGTATTACACGAGTAAAGATGAACGTCGATATGGGTAATATTCTTTAAAATTTCATAATCTCATCCAAAAGCGACTAGTAGACATTATGATCGATACCTCAGTGTGTACTTTTGGACAATCTACAATTTCAACTCTAT
>CAYZUR010000281.1:0-3076 GCA_964481535.1 uncultured Spirochaetaceae bacterium
AGTATGAGATCGCAAAGTTTTACATCACCATGAACTCTAATGTGGAGATTGCTCTTAACTCCACTTATGAATTTAATGTACTTAATTTCTGTTTAGATAATGATGGTGATACTATCTATGCTTACGATGCTCAAGGCCAAGAGGTATTAGGTTATTACATTAATCGAGATGCTCTTTCTGGGTATAACAATTCAACATACATGAGAAAATCGACAGGTGATATATATATTCCACCTTTCAGAGCTATGACAGGTGAATTTGAAACAATTAGAGAACAATGGTTTCAGACAGAAAAACTCCTCTGCTACTCAGAGAAACTCGATGGCAGGATGTGTTTCTACATAACAGTAAATTTAGAATTAGATTATCAAATAAAAGAGGATCTCTTTGTATCGGGGGTGGAATAGTGAGTGATGTAGTGATTGTAGCTTTTGTGACAGGTGGGATAGCTCTCCTAAATGGACCTCTACTCCTAGCGATGTTTAACAAGAGGATGAAGAATAATGATGAATTGTGCTCATTGAGAAAAGAAATTGACAACCAATCTAAAACAATGGAACGGATAGCAGAGGGGCTCACACTAGGCTTAGAGAACGATTCTGTAATCTTCGATGCTTTTAGAAAAAACTCAATAAATGGTGAGAGCGAAGTGCAAGAACAAAAGATGAGAGAATATTTCACTCGCTGCACAACTGATGCATTCAAAGGAGGGAGTGATGGCATACACAACTGAAGATGGAAAAGTAAAACATAAAACTCTTTGGGTAGTAGTTTTTTGGTGTGCAATGGTTATAGGGTCATTCATTCTGCAAGCAATGTTACCAAAAATGGAGATTCCTCTTTCACAGGTGATAACAGTAGCTGGAACTTTATCAACTGCGTATGTAGCAACTGACAAGGGAATTAAGATAGCGGATAAGCTAAAGGAGAAGTGAGATGGGATACATTATTACAATAATTGGGGTAATCTTTGCAATAATTCTTTCACTGCTAGGTATTGAGAGGCGGAAAGCGAGCAGGCTCTCACAGAAATTAGATGAAGCCAAGCAAGCTGTTCACTGTGCGGAGAAAGAAAAGAAAATTATTGAAAAACACGAAGAACTTGTTGTGGAACAGTTTAAAGAAGAGATGGTCGAAGAGAAGAAGGTCATAGAGACCAAAGAGGAAATTGAGGAGGCTGAAAGTGAGAAACATGTTATTGATATCGCTAATAATTTCATTACTGATTTTAATCGGATGTCAGACAGCTGAGGTTTCGAAGATTGAGATACAGCCATTTTCAGCACCTATACCTTCACGGCCGATACTTGAGAGTATCCCAGATGAATCTATTGAGACAATCAAGGCATTAACCATTAATATGAGTCTTCTTATCTCATGGGGGAAGAGATTGGAATCATTTATAGAAAGACAGACTGAATACTATGAAACGGTGCTCGAATCACAATGGTGATTCGGCCAAGTTGGTATTTATAACTTTCATATCAGAAAGAATTTTTTGCTTTAACTTGCTTATTATATTCGTATTTTACCATTGACCAATCACAATGAAGCTCAATTAAACCTTCTAGATTGAATACTGAGAGAGTACGTAATTCTTCAATATTAAAGTTCTCATAACCATCAATACTCCATCTTAATATTGCATCGATTACAATAGAATAATAGTCAGTTTTATAATCATTGATTAAGGTGATAAGCGAATCAGATTGCTTGTTAATTTCATAAACCACCATTGAATAGTCTGAACTCCAATTTTCCATTGCATGTTTCTTTAACGTATTCTTATATTGAGTAGGATACAATGAAGAAATATGTATTGCATTCGACTTTAAGCCTTCTAGAGAAGTCCCTTCTATAGCAGAATTAGCTTTAACTTGTTTATCATATTCATATTCAACCATTGACCAATCACAATTGAGTGCAATCAATCCTTCTAGATTAAATACTGAGAGAGCATTGAGAAGATTAGAGTTTTTATTTGCGTAACCATCAATACTCCAATCAATTATTGCATTTCTAACAATTCCGGTATATTGAGATTCAAATTTTTTTACTAAACCCATTAGATCGTCAGATTGTTTGTTAATTTCATAGAGAACCATTGAATAGTCAGAGCCCCAATTCTCTGAGGCATTTCTTTTAATAGTATTTTCATATTGAATAGGATAATTGGTTTTAATCTGTGAAGCGTTAAAATTCAATGAAGAAGCACCATATATTATTGAAGTTGTTAATAGGAGAATAAAAATAATTAGATTTGTTTTTTTCATTTTACCTCCATGATAAAATATGTTCTTACTTGTTAATTGTCTGATTTTGCATAAGAAACGCCGCCTATTGTATTATCATTATTTGATAATATAAGATAAGAATATTCTTTATAAAAAAAATCATTAAAAATGTCACGACCTACTTGTGGTGAATAGAAGAAACCATATAAATATTTGCTATCAGGTCAACTTATGCTACCAACTACTTGTAAGTAAGTGTTTAGGAGCTTTTAATTCCAACAAAAAAATTTGTGAGGGCTTGGTAATAATTGACTCCACAAAAAAAGTATTAATCGTTTGGCAAATCTTCTGCACTAATAGAAATCCCAAGTTCTTCTATTGCTTTTAATAAATCATTAATATCAAATCTTATTATCTCACCTGATTTTGTTCTTGCTTTGGAAATATAAGCTATTGATGCATAATATTCATCGGGTGAAGTTCTGGAAGTGGAATATGTTCCTGAGTCTGTATATGTATTACCTGCTTTGATATCTCCTATATAATAATCCCTCAAGTTTGTCATGAAATTCCCCCAAACATCAATCAAAGCAAATCGTATTTCAAAAGAAACAATATCTTCAATAGCTTTTACTCCATAATTTAATTCAAACCTGTGGGACTTCGAGTATGCCACTTGTACTCCAGGAGTACCAATAATATTAATTCTCATTCTGGGATCATGAATAGCCTTCCATTGTTTTTGTAGGGTTGAATCTTCATTCAAATAGTTCCATTTATCTATAGTCTCAAGAAACTTCATAGGATCAGGATTTGAATTTGATGAAATAGTTGTAGAATAG
>CAYZUR010000282.1:0-3072 GCA_964481535.1 uncultured Spirochaetaceae bacterium
CCCCTTAATCTCATCTAAAACTTGAAAAGGGCGAGGAGCTTTAACGATTGCTTTGAGCACTCCCATCGTAATCATCGTAAATGCTAGAGATGAGAATATCGCAAATCCCCTCTTTTTAGAAACGTTCCAAACAAAATAGGCAACAACAACAATAAAAATTGTCTCTTCTCCAAGCATTGTCATTATCTGCATAAAATTATCTAAAATCGGTGAAGCGATTGATTGAAAAAAATTCATGATAGCTAGTTGCATATATATCCCTCCAAATTCACATTTCATATAAGTATAACAGATACAATCAACAACAGGCAATATCTTTACAAAAAGTGCATGAGTGTAAAATTAAGAAAAAAATGAGGGGGGTATTGACAAAAATCTTTGTACAGTGTAGTTTCTCCATGCTACTCACGAGGGTGTAGCGAAGTTGGTTATCGCGACGGCCTGTCACGCCGTAGATCGCGGGTTCGAGTCCCGTCACTCTCGCCTAAACTGCTCTGGGGTAATTCCTGGGGTAGTTTTTTTTTACTTTTTTAGATGATGAGGATGTACATATATGAAAATTTTAGTAGGAATGAGTGGAGGAATTGATTCTTCAGCAGCAGCTCTTTTGCTAAAGCAAGCTGGACATGAAGTAATTGGCGCTACTATGTCTTTATACAATGCTCGTAACCCAATCTCGAGTTCAATGAGTGGAACTGCATGTTTTGGGCCGAGTGAGAGTGTTACTATTAGTGAAGCAAGATCAGTATGTGAGCAGCTCAACATCCCCTTTCACGTCATTGATTGTTCCATTGAGTATGAGCAATTTGTATTAGATAATTTCACTGATGAATATAAAGAGGGGAGAACGCCAAATCCCTGTGTATGGTGTAATTCTTATATTAAGTTTGGAGCCCTTTTAGATGGAGCAAGAAAAAGTGGCATAGAATTTGACGCCTATGCAACAGGTCATTATGTAAAAGTTGTTAATTATAATAATCGTTTTGCCTTAGCTGCAGCTGATGATGCTCATAAAGATCAAAGCTATTTCCTCTATCGCTTAAGGCAAGATCAATTAGCCTCTACTATATTTCCATTAGGGGGAATGACAAAAGTTCAAAGTAAAGAGATTGGAATGAATCATGGGTTGTTTGGCTCACAAAAGAAAGAGAGCCAAGATTTCTATAGCGGCCATTATACTGACCTTATTGATTGGGAAGATAGAAAAGGGAATATTGTTACTATCCAAGGAGACTTCTTAGGAGAACACAGAGGATACTGGCATTACACAATAGGGCAACGACGGGGCCTTGGAGTCTCAAGCGATCGCCCATTATATGTTGTGAGTATAAACGCAGAGGATAATACTGTAATAGTTGGATACGAAGAAGAAACCTATACACACACACTTATCTCTCATAGTCCTTCTTGGATGGCTATAGAGGATTTATATGAACCACTCGAGGTAATTGCTAAGATTAGATCTACTTCAAGTGGTGCCCCAGCTGTTATCAAGAGAATAGAAGATAATCGAATAGAAGTTTCATTTAAAGAAAAACAGCAAGCTATTACAAGTGGACAATCAGTTGTTTTTTACAATAATGACAAGATTATACTAGGTGGGGCCATCATCGAGTAAATCTCTTGCATGATACTCTTCATTGTGGTTAAATCATAAATTGAAGTCATAATTCTGGAGGAATCTCATGAGAGTAATTATTCAAGACGATTATAAGAAAATGTCCCGCTGGACAGCTGCATATATTGTTAATGCTATAAACACAAGTAAAGCACATGGAAAAAAAGAATTTGTACTAGGCCTACCAACAGGATCATCTCCTATAGGTGTC
The DNA here is from genome assembly GCA_964481535.1 of uncultured Spirochaetaceae bacterium. Lineage (GTDB taxonomy): Bacteria > Spirochaetota > Spirochaetia > Sphaerochaetales > Sphaerochaetaceae > SABI01. The sequence goes on from CAYZUR010000282.1 coordinate 1,830, forward strand.
TATAAAGAACTCATCAAAATGCACCAATGTGGAGAAGTGAGTTTTAAAAATGTTGTTACATTCAACATGGATGAATATATTGGTTTAGCTGAAAATCATCCTCAAAGCTATCATGCTTTCATGTGGGATAACCTTTTTTCTCATGTTGATATCAATAAGGATAATGTAAACATTCCTAATGGTAATGCAGCAGATATTGCAAAGATGTGTAGTGAGTATGAACAAAAGATTGCGTCCTACGGTGGAATAGACCTTTTTCTTGGAGGAGTAGGAATTGATGGACACATTGCTTTTAATGAACCATTTTCATCACTCTCTTCCCTCACTCGTATTAAAAGCTTAACGCACGATACAAAAGTTGCCAACTCTCGCTTCTTTGGTAATGATATCTCAAAAGTTCCTTCCTCTGCTGTAACAGTTGGAGTGAAGACAATTCTTGATGCAAAGCAAGTGATTCTTCTTATTAATGGATACCCAAAAGCACGAGCTCTGTGGGCTACAATAGAAGGACCCATTTCTCATGCAAATACCTGTAGTGCACTTCAAAATCATCCTAAAGCAATTATTGTGTGTGATGAAGATGCAACATTTGAATTAAAAGTGGGCACCTATAAATATTTTAAGGATATTGAGAAAGCTCAACTTCTATAAAAGATTTTTTGATAGGGCAACTTGATATAATAGAGATGCATTATCACTCATAATAGTGTCGACTCCCATATCATAGAGTCGATGCATTGTGGGTTCATCATTAATAGTCCACACCATTATAACAGCCCCTCTTTTATGAAATTCTTCAATAAATTGGGGGGTAATAACCTTAATATTCCACTGTTCTATAGGAACTTGGAATACGAGGGTTCTATTAGGGGATAGTTTTTTAGGGAGGATGTGGAGTTTTTGGAGTATGATATATCGCAATACTTCTATTGTGGTCACACTTGTGAGAATTGAAGGAGATTCTATTCTCATCCTTTGCAGATGGCTTAGGTGAAAAGAGGCGCAAAGTACTCTATCCTGAGCGTTATGAGCATTAATTACATGTGTAAAAGCTTTCACTATAGCGGGGTCTTTACTCTTTAGATCTACATTAAAACGTTGATTTTCACATGCTTCTAATGCCTCATCTAAGGTGATCATCTTTACGTTCTTTTCTCTAAAAGGGTAGGTTTTACCCCCGTCTGGAGTAAAGGTGTACCCTGCATCAAGTTCTTTTAACTCTCCTAAGGTATACTCTTCAACA
>CAYZUR010000283.1:0-3058 GCA_964481535.1 uncultured Spirochaetaceae bacterium
TGCTGTGTTTTCTAGCGAAATAGTCGATTATGAGTACAGGGAGCCAGAAAATGAGGAAAACACCTCAACAAATGAACAAATCTTAGAGCGAGGAAGAGAGCGGCGAGTACTCGGATCTCTTTGTACAGTCACAGGTCTTTTTGGACTCACATTAGCTCATCATGCACTAGAAATTCTCACTTTGTAGAAGCAAAATACGTATTCACGTCGTACTCCTAATACAGCCATTTCATATAAAAGAATGGTCAATATTTTAGGAGGATCATATGAAACAATTTACTCGTTCAATCACTCTTTTTATCGTAATTTCACTTATCACTTTCTCATTTTTAGGATGCAATCAGGATGTAATTCCAGGTCAAAGGGGATCTGTTACCATTCACTTAAATCCAAGCGATAGACTAGTAAGTAGAACAATCATGCCAGATGGAGACGCGCCTTTAGCAATTGATCACTATATAATAAGCGGAACGGGACCTAACAGCGAAGTATTAGCTGATTCAAATAGTGTTACATCTTCCATTACACTCGATAACCTATTAGTAGGAAATTGGAATTTTACCGCAACCGCATATAATGATAATGACAAAGCCCTTGCTACAGGGTCGATCGATGTCTATATTGTTGACAATGAGACTCAGATAGAGTTCCCCCTTACCCAAGTCGTTGGTAGTGGTAATTTAAGCCTCTCGTTTACATGGAATACAGATCAAGTAAAAGAGGATAGCACATTCACATTTGTCTTATCTAATGAAAGTGGAACTGTAGTTAATACTGTTACTAAAAGTAGCGATATGAGTAGTGGCACAGGAAGTGCTACAGCTAGTTTAGACGCTGGGTTTTATCGAGCTGAAGCAACATTAATAAGTGATGGAGTTGAAATAGCTGGGTTTAGTGAAAGTATTAGAATTATTAATCAGACAACAAGTACTGCATCAGTTGCACTCATCATTGGTAAAGTAATTAATGATGTTGACATTACAATTGTGGACAATACAGAACCTGTAATAGTGGGAAGTATCATAGGAGTTCCTTCTACTCCAACTGTTGGTCAAGCAGTTACCCTCACCTATACAGCAACTCTCCCTGAAGGTGTGAGTGAAGGTGATCTTACCTATAGTTGGTTTGTTGATGGAGTAAAAGATGCTTCAGCTGTGACAAAAACATTCTCAGTTACAGCTCTAGCAGGGACAACTCGATATGATGTAATAGTTGGAAAAGGAAGTGTGCACTCACTTGGTTCTGCAAGTACTTCAATCTCAATCACACCAAATCCTTCAATTTCTACAAATTAATTCATATATTCACTTAAGGATGAACTGAACCAAGGTTCTAATGGTGTGACCTTATACGTTTTAAGATTAATAGCTGCAGCTCTCACACTGAGAGTTGCAACTTCTGTTTCACCTCTGAAAATTGATTGTTTTAAGGTGATACTAAAGCGTTTCAGCTGAGTAATGCTACTTTTCACGATGAGCATATCATCAAGGAAAGAGGGGGTGTGGTAATCAACATGGATGGTTTTTACCACAAACCCCACTTCACTTGCAGTAAGTAGAGAAGTTTCTTGATTGTGAGCGGACGCTACATCTCTGACAAACTCAGTTCTCGCATGTTCAGCAAAATCAAGATAGCATGAGTGATACATAATACCACCTGCATCTGTATCGCTGTAATAGACTCTCTGATTATAGATATGTTCCAAAATGTACTCCTACCTTTTATATTAAAATTCTAACGTTGCAAATAAATCATCAATTGTTTCAGCTCTTCTAATCATTTGCACACTTTTATCTTCTTTGAGAAGATATTCAGCTGATCTAAGTTTTGCATTATAGTTAAAACCCATTGAATGTCCATGAGCACCCGCATCATGAATGACAAAGACATCCCCAACTTCTATTTCTGGAAGAGGACGGTCAATAGCAAATTTATCATTATTCTCACATAAACTTCCTGTAACATCATAGAGGTGATCTCTCTCTTCATCTTCTTTATTAACAACAGTAATGTGATGATATGCACCATACATACCAGGTCTCATCAAATTGTGCATGCTTGCATCAAGACCAACATATTCTTTGTATTTACTTGTTACATGGAGAACTTTAGAAACAAGGTACCCAAATGGACCACTTGCCATCCTTCCACACTCAAATACAATTCGTAATGGATCTAATGGTGTATCTTTAATCATCTCATCATATAAAGATTTTATGCCACGACTCACCATCTCATAATCCATCGCTTCATCTTCTAATCTATATGGTATGCCTATACCGCCACCTAAATTTACCGTTTCTATAACAATGCCGGTCTCATCATAAATTCTAAGGGCTTGGTTAAATAGCATTCTTGCTGTTTCAACGATATAAGATCCATCCAATTCATTAGATGCGACCATGGTGTGAAGAGCGAACCGAGTTGCCCCTAATTCTTTTGCTTTCACATAACACTCTACTAGCTGATCAGTTCTTACTCCATATTTTGCTTCTACGGGATTTCCTATAATGGCATTTCCTGTTCGCTCTGGTCCTGGATTATAGCGAAATGAAATAAGATCTGGCATTCCAGCACTTTTATGGAGAAATTCAATGTGGGTAATATCATCAAGGTTAATTACTGCATTCAATCTCTTAGCTGCAGAGAATTCATACCCTTGGGTATCATTACTGGTAAACATTACATCTTCACCAGTAATTCCCGATTTCTCAGCTAACAACAGCTCTGGATACGAAGAACAATCAGCTCCAAAGCCCTCTTCCTTCATAATCTTTAAAATTGCAGGATTAGGACATGCTTTCACCGCATAATAGTTTTTAAAATTATTAACCCATGAAAATGCTTTCATAAAAGATCGAGCATTTTCTCTTATTGCTTTTTCATCATAGAGATGAAAAGGGGTCTCTTTGCTATAGGCTAATCGTACCATCTCATCAGATGAGAGTGGTAATCTTTTAATACTGTTATATAGATCGTCACTCACGTATTTTTTTTTGAATTCTGAGCATAGGTTTTTCTTTGTTTTGTGTATGTGCAATTGATGTTATAGGGTGAT
>CAYZUR010000284.1:0-3057 GCA_964481535.1 uncultured Spirochaetaceae bacterium
GCAAGTAGTATTGATCTGTAATTATTAATAGCGTTACGTATTTCTTTTATTGATGAAGTGAAGTGCTCTAGGGTGATTTCCCTCATTACACTTTTACCAAAAAAGTTTGCAACCATCTTCATCTCTTTAGGTATGGCTGCATAATCATCTCCTAAATCAGCATGATCTCCTTTGGTATCAATAATCATCAACTGATATCCACTTTTGAGAAAATCAACTGGAACAGAGGTGACAATAGGGTTTTTTGGATCTTTAAAATCAATTTTTACCACATTCCCTACAGCACAAGCAATTTGATCCATTAATCCAGAAGGTTTGCCAAAATACACATTTTCTGCATACTGACTAATAATAGCCAGTTCTACAGGCTCTAGGATATCATTATTAAACATCGAGTTGAATATGGTAGCAATAAGAACTTCAATAGCAGCAGAGGATGAGAGCCCAGAGCCTTTGAGGACATTTGTGGTTGTGTGGATAATAAGTCCTCCAATTACTAATCCTCTCATAAGGAATGCATGAGCAATTCCCCTAACAAGAGAAGCAGTAGTATTTTTTTCACTCTCTACTACGTTTAGTGAAGTAATATCTACTACTACATCAGAAAAACCTGGTGAAATAAGAATCACCTTGTTCTCTTCTATTCGTGAGGCTACAGCAATGGTGTCGAGGTTAATACTTGCAGCTATTACTTTGCCGAGGTTGTGGTCGGTATGGTTTCCCCCAAGTTCAGTTCTTCCTGCTGTACTAAATAGGTGTGTCTCTAAAAACGTATATTCTTTGTAAGAGGCATAGTGACGTGCTATGATTTCTTCATAGCGAAGCTGTTGATGCATTATGTCGCTAGAGGCACCATAGATTTCTTTACATCGAGCGATACATGCGTCAGTGTGAGTAATTCCTGTTAGTAGCTGTTTTCTGCTTGCCACATTCAACCTCTTTTATTGATTATTGATACCAATATGATTTATTTTTTTTATATTCTCTGGGGCTCATTCCCATCACTTTTCTAAATTGTCTACTAAAATAGTTTGCATCACTAAATCCTGTTGCCTCGCTAATCTCATTCATATTAAGGTCTGTGCTACGGATATAACGAGTTGCCTCTTCAATACGGAGCTGTATATGGTACTCAATTGGAGATAGTCCTGTTGCATTTTGAAAATGCCTATTTAAGGTACTTACACTCATATTCGTTATTTCTATGAGCTCTTTAATGGAGATGCTTTTGTTAGTATGAGCTTCTAAGAAGCTAATAGCATCAGCAATTCGTAAGATCGTCGTATTATCCTTTCTCGGAGAGGAAGAGTAATAGCGAAAGAGTATTACCAAGAGCTGTACCATCAGCGACATCGCTATTGATGCAGACCCATCATCACTTTCAATAGAATCAGCTTCTTTTTGCATATTCTCTACAATTGGCATAATAATACCCATTTGAGATGGGGTGAGTTGCATAAAATATTGGAGAAGCTGTTCATTACGATAATTGGGTTCAATTGTCATCAGCGCATGATACCCTGGCATATTCCTTAAATCAGGGAATGAATCAATAAATATTTTCGAAGTAAAAAGGATGTTATATAAATGTAAGTTATTTACATTCTGATACCCGTGTTCAAGTCCTGGAGAGATAACAAAGACGTTTCCTGGAAAGAGGGGGAATGTGTTACCAGAAGTAATATGATCTCCCTTTCCACTTACAATGATGACTAGTTCATAAAAGTCGTGTGAATGGAGGGGATAGGGGAGTTCAGGGTCTCTCTCTATTACTTTAAGAGAAAATTGGGGTGAGGAAAAGAAATCTGATGAATGAAGGGTTAGGTTCATAATTGAACATATTGTGCTAACATATGAATATTTTGTCAAGGCGCGATACCATTTTATCATGTACCATCATAAGTAGATGATGAATTAACATCTAATAGGAGTAGGTAAAAAGATGAATCAATACAACATAGCTTTAAATGCGTATAAAGCAATTGGAGTTGATACAGAACACGCTATATCAACACTTACACATCTTCCAATTAGCATTCATTGCTGGCAAGCAGATGATGTAGGAGGATTTGAATCCCCTGATGCTATCCTTAGTGGGGGAGGAATCCAAGTTACTGGAAATTTTCCAGGTAAGGCAACAAGTATTCAAGAAGTACAGCAAGACTTAGAAAAGGTCTTAGCATTAGTACCAGGGGATCATCGGCTCAATCTTCATGCCTCTTATGGTGATTTTGAAGGAAAAAATGTTGATCGTGATGAAATAGAACCTCATCATTTTGATATTTGGATTAATTGGGCTAAAAAACACCACCTTGGAGTAGATTTTAATGGGACATTCTTCTCTCACCCATATGCAGCTGATGGGTTCACTCTTAGTAGCAAGAATAAAGAAATTAGAGATTTCTGGATTCGTCACGCTAAAAAAACCAGAGAGATTGCATCTTACATTGGGAAAGAGATGGGAAGCCCTTGTATTTTAAATACATGGATTCCAGATGGGGCAAAAGATATTACCTTTGACAGAATGGGGTATAGAAAGATTCTTAAAGACTCATTAGATGAAATATTTAAAAAAGAGTATCCAAGTGAATATATGAAAGACGCGGTTGAGACAAAACTCTTTGGAATTGGAAGTGAATCATTTGTTGTTGGCTCTCATGAGTTTTATATGAATTATGCATCCCGAAATAACAAAATGCTCTGTATCGATATGGGACACTTCCATGTTGATGAAGATGTCTCAGATAAATTAAGTTCAATTCTCTTGTTTGATGATGAGATGCTTCTTCATATATCTCGTCCTGTTCATTGGGATAGTGACCATGTTGTTATCCTTAATGACAAGGTGAAAAATGTTGCCCGTGAATTGGTAAGAAGCGGAAAACTCAATAATGTTCATATTGGACTCGATTTCTTTGACGCTTCCATAAACAGAATAGGCGCCTATGTGATAGGTGTAAGATCCTTACAAAAGGCTCTCCTTACAGCCCTTCTAGAACCTATTGCTGATTTACAACGGTTAGAGAGTGAAGGGAAAGGATTTGAAAAACTTTTCAC
>CAYZUR010000285.1:0-3031 GCA_964481535.1 uncultured Spirochaetaceae bacterium
ACTACGTGGATACATGATGAAATTATACATATAGCAAATATTGCTGAGGGTAAGGAAGGCCCATCTAAAAGTATTTCCCCTACTTTTGAAGTTTCAGAATTACCATATTAATTATCTTTACCTTTAGAGTAGGAATATCTCTCTGCTACCCCCTCAAGACTTTCAATATCAGTAGCATAAGGACTCTCTTTGGGTAAGCATGTTCGTATATACTCTTGTAGGTTCTCATCATGACAATATACATAACACCCTTTCATTGCTCTTGTGAGGAGAACTTTGTATATATTCTTCACTAATTGAGTAAGTTGCTTAGGATTTTCTTTTAATGTTTTCTTCCCAGCTGCGTCTTTGTAATTAGCCCAAGATGCAAATAGTTCTTTCTTCACTGGGTCATACTGTAAATCTTTTCCGATAAGAATACCCACATAATCAAATTCTAATCCTTGGGACGTATGAATACACCCAATTTGATGTATTCCAGATTTATCAATAGCCCAAGTTGTTGAAGCACTTCTCGCATTCCAAGGCATACTGAAATCATGTTCTTTAATCACCACATCATCTATCTGGGCATTCCCATTTCCATCTTTTTCACTTGTCCATTTCCATGCATAACCTGCAAGCATTCGAGCTTCATAATTCTCATTTGCCTTTTTTGTAATAAAATCATATACATCGTGGGGAGAGTTGCAAAGCGTAAAACTAAAAGCATCCTGGTCCCATGAATCATAGTTAGCTGTATTTTTAATATACAAGGTATGATCTAACCAATTAATATACCCATCCATTCCTGAACATCTGAATTGAACATCCAAAACATGCTCACTCACTTTTGCATTATATGTAGAAGCTATTTTCTTTATATTCTTTACACTCCCAATATCTTCAGGGCGAATTGATTGTAAATCATCAACAAAAAAGATGGTTAGTCTTGAAGCATTAATCACATCATCAATTTGATTCTCCCCTCTATATTGATAGGCTTTTTTATCTTTAAGCCTATGAGCTTCATCAACAATGACTACATCATATTGATTACTCTTTGTATCAACAAAACCAGCAGAACCTGTGATGATATTATTTAAGACCATTTCATCACTTATTTTGCTTGAACTCTTCTTCATACCTGATTCTTGCAACTTTTTCTTCATCACCTCTCTAAATGATGCATTAGGAGCAACAAGGACCGCATTCTTTCCTGGTTTTAACATCCCATATAAGAGATTGAAAGAGAGCACAGACTTCCCTGTTCCAGGTCCTCCTTTTATAATAACAACCTGCTTTTGTTCAGTAATAGGAGTGTGGATAAGTGTTTCATAAAGAACTTTTTGTTCATCTAGAAGGAGGAAGAACTTGTTACCCTTAAAAAGAGACCCAACTGCATCAACTAATTTTACACTTGGACGAATTCTCCCATTCTCTACTGTATAGAGAATATCCATCCCCTTTCCCTTTCCTACATGCGAAGAAATAAAGTTAACAAATTTCTCGGCATGAATTCTAAAGAAAAGAGGGGAATCATTCACATAATGCATATAGATATCATCAAAAAGAGGTTCAGGTTCTTTTTCAATATAGTTATGTAAAAAAGCGCAAGACTGAATTTCAATATCACCATCATACACAGCTTCATTAAAATTATGTAAGAAATTCTTGTACCCATATGCTTGGTAAGAAGGATGAGAAGTTTCTCGCATTCCTTTATTCAAAAGAGTCTTCACTACTCCATCCATTGAAGTAGAACTGGCGGATTCCCATTGCTTTAATTCAACGATAATAACGTTTTTATTTCTCTCTTCATCTTCGCCTGCAATTATGAAATCGATGCGGCGATTTGTATGAGGAAGGTTATATTCAATAGAGATACCACAATCATTTGGCAAAGATGTTCCACTCATAACTGTATGCATCGCACTGAGAGAATTCTCAAATGCCCTTTGCTCACTAGGCGGAACTTTCCTATGGAGAATTGAATCGAATTTATCAATTAAAATATCGGTAAGAGTAAGACTCGAAACATCTTTCTTAAATTTTTCATAGGTATTACGATAAAGAACCATCTTTTCATTCTTCCTTTTTACTTATTCACATATAGAACAATATTCTTATAAAAATGTATTATCCTCATTTTTTCTATCGTACTAGTAATAATAAAGGGCGTCCAGTTAAATATATGACTACAAGAGGAAGGTGATACACTCTGCTACTAATAAGTGGCACGACATCTCCATATTACCCATGCCTGAGATAAAATATTAGAAATAATTGTATAGAGCTAATTCCCCAAGGTTATGCTTCCTGTGTTAAAGCCCCAATTATAGAAAAAAGTAGTTCAATTATACCTTTTGAAGGATATTGTTTATCGCACAATTTTAATCTAAGAAAATTATGTAATGCTCAACTTCAAAGAAATTTTTCGAAAGTACTACGGAGGGCATATTACAACGTACTATTTGATTATTATTGGAACTATCCGAGCAAAATACTCAAGTGCCAATGATAACCAATTGGAATAACTTGTAGGAGAAAGACATAAACAGTAAACCTTTCTACATCTCTCGTCTCTAATAACTAGGGACGAACGAATAGTTGATTAGAAAACAGGAAAATAATCCTCATCAAGAAGCAAAAAAATAAAGACCATCACAAGAAAACGTGATTATATAATATCTAAAATATCATCAATTTTTGCAGATTCTGTCCATTCAGCAATCCTAAGGCAGGACAAAGAATTCTCATAAGTGGATGAAGATGTCTTCTTATTATTTAAGATATTCACCATTTCCATGTATTCATTCTGGAACCCAAAAAAGTCATCTTCTTGCTCAAAAGAAGGGACATCAAGTCTTTTCCATTGCCCATTTTCATGGACTCTAAGAGAACCTTCGTGGTCTATAGCTAAAGGTTGATTTAAAAAGAATTCAATAATTTTTTCAACACCATAAATTCTGCAGTGTTCTCTTGAATCACTTGCGTGAGACTGGAAGCTCATAATACCTTCACATTTGTCATGTATCAATTTGAGGTTAAC
>CAYZUR010000286.1:0-3028 GCA_964481535.1 uncultured Spirochaetaceae bacterium
AGAAAAAACGTTATGGACTGATCTCGATAATGGAGATTCTATTGTGATTCTTCAAAGTGAAGATGGTTCTGATGAAGTAAAAACTATTGTCACTCAAATGAGAAAGGAGAGTTTTACTCATCACCTTAGTTATGATAATTTTGGTGTTTTAGTAAGAACGAACCAGCTTCTCCCTGAAATAGAAAATGCCTTGATGCTCGAGAATATTCCAGTACAGGTTTCTGGGGGGATGAGTTTCTTTGAACGAAAAGAGGTGAAAGATATTATTGCTTATATGAGATTGTTTATTAATGAAAGTGATGATATTGCCCTCCTTAGAATTATTAATACACCAAGAAGAAAAATAGGGCTTGCAACTCTTGGGCTGTTAAGGAAGGTAAAAGATATTCATCACATTCCATATATGGGGTGTATTGAGTATATCATCTCCCATAGAGATAATTATTCAACCAAACAAGTTGAGGCTTTAGAAAGGTTTTTGCATCTTATTACAACATATAAAGAGTTGTTTATGAAGGGAGGACGGAATCGAAGTAAGGTTCTCACCTCTTTAGCTGAAGCTATTGAATATAGGTCCTATTTGTTAGGAGAATATCCTGGAAATGAAAATGGGGCTATGTGGCGCTATGCCTCGATAGGAACTTTTATTAAGTTGTTTTCTCGATGGGAAAATGATGCTAACAATGTAGAAAACAATATATTTGAATACCTACAACGATTAATGCTTCAACTACGGGATAATAATGATAAGAAGGATGATCAGAAACGAGTCTCTCTTATGACGATTCATTCAGCAAAGGGATTAGAATTTAATACGGTGTTTTTAGCCGGTGTTGAAGACCATATCATTCCTCACAAAAGAGCTATTACTGAGGATGAAAAGAATATTGAAGAAGAGCGTCGTCTTTTTTATGTAGCAATAACACGGGCAAAGAGAAAACTTTTTATTTCCTATGCGCATACACGAAGAACTCATGATGAAGTTATTACAACGATTCCCTCCCGCTTCCTTGATGAAATAGAGAAAGGGTTATTTGCTGCCCCTGTAGAAGAGAAAGAGATGAGTAAGGAAGATCATCTCTCTACCCTCTTAGCTTTCTCTAAGTTGCTTGAAGCAAAAGAGAAAGGTTCAGCATAATGTATTGAATAATGGGCCATCTGGGGTGTATAGTAGCCAAAACAAGGTATATTTTTTTAAAAGACTAATACCCTAATATTCCTAGGAGTCACAATGCGAGCTCAGAATTCAGAATCAATAGAAGAAATTTTCGCTAGTAATAGTTTTAATGAAACTGTGATGAAACGTCTTTTATCTCAGTCTGTGTTTGAAGAATTACAACACATTAAACATGGTGATAAAGATTTAACCCCCTCTATTGCTGATGAAGTTGCTAAAGCAATGAAATCATGGGCTATTGATAAAGGGGCAACACACTATTCGCATTGGTTTCAACCTCTTACAGGAAGCACAGCAGAAAAGCATGATTCATTTATTTCTCTTAGTCCCGATGGGTCTGTTTCTTTAGAGTTCTCTGGTAAAGCGTTATTGCAAGGTGAGGGAGATGCTTCATCGTTTCCTAATGGGGGATTGAGGGCTACCTTTGAAGCTCGTGGCTATACTGCATGGGATACTTCGTCTCCTGCATTTATTCGTGATACAGAAGGGGTAAAGACTCTGTATATTCCAACGGCTTTTTTTAGTTATAATGGAGAAGCATTAGATAAAAAAGTTCCCTTGCTAAGAAGTTTAGATGCACTAGAAAAACATACCATACGAGTGTTACGCTCATTAGGGAATACAACAACAAAACGTGTCCAAGTTCAAGTAGGTCCTGAGCAAGAATATTTTTTAGTCGATAGAAATTATTTTGAAAAAAGGCCAGATTTGCGCCTTACGGGGCGCACTGTATTTGGCAATTTGTCAGCTAAAGGGCAAGAGCTTGATGATCATTATTATGGCTCTATTAGTGAACGGGTGACCGGATTCATGAACGAACTCAATTATGAATTGTGGAAGGTGGGTATCCCATCAAAAACTCAACATAAAGAAGTTGCCCCGGGACAATTTGAAGTAGCTTGCATCCACAATGAAGCTAACTTAGTCACTGATCAAAACCAATTGTTAATGAGAATTTTAAAATCTATTGCTCGTCGACATGGATTTAAAGCTCTATTACATGAGAAACCTTTTTATGGGGTAAATGGTTCAGGTAAACACAATAACTGGTCAATTAGTACAGATGATGGGGTAAATTTACTCTCCCCTGGAGAATCTCCTGAAGATAATCTTATATTCCTTTTAGTATTAACCTCTCTTATAAAAGCTATTGATTTATATGCGCCTCTCATAAGAAGTAGTGTTGCTACAGCAGGAAATGATCATCGTCTTGGTCAAAATGAGGCTCCTCCTGCTATTGTTTCAGTGTTTATTGGAGAAGTATTATCAGATATTTTAGAACACATCTCTGGTAATATTCCTTATAAAAAAAGAGATGGACAAACTCTAAAAGTTGGGGTAAATGCTCTACCAACTCTTCCTAAAGATTCTACTGACCGCAATAGAACTTCCCCTCTTGCTTTTACTGGGAATAAGTTTGAGTTTCGTATGGTAGGTTCATCTCAGTCATTAGCTGGCCCTAATACCCTCATCAATGCATCATTTGCTGCTATTTTTGATGAAGTAGCTACTCGTCTTGAAGCCTCTAGTAATCCTAAAGAGGAAGCTATTGCTATTATTAAAGAGTTTTATATTAATCATAAACGAATTATCTTTAATGGTAATGGGTATTCTGATCAGTGGGTTCAACAAGCAAAAGAGAGAGGCTTACCTAATATTACCAATAGTGTAGATGCACTAAAACAACTTGTTGATGACAAAAATATTACGATGCTCACCTCTCAACATATTTTCTCTAAAGAAGAGCTCTTCAGTCGCTATGAAGTATATTTAGAAATTTATAGTAAGCAGATAAACATCGAAGCTGGTGTTATGGTTGAGATGGCTAGACGTAGCATTGTTCCAGCAGTA
>CAYZUR010000287.1:0-3028 GCA_964481535.1 uncultured Spirochaetaceae bacterium
GGCAGATTTCATAGCACTCTCACGTTCCAAGGGATATAAGTGGTAATTTACACGGAAGAAAGAAGTGGAAAGATTATGGGTCGTGGTGGAAGCATTACCCAGCTTCCTATTCTCACTATGCCCAATGATGATATCTCTCATCCTATTCCCGATTTAACAGGCTATATTACAGAAGGACAAATTGTATTTGACCGAGATATGTATGCAAGGGGAATTTATCCCCCAATTAATGGTCTTCCTAGTTTATCGAGGTTGATGAAAGATGGAATAGGGGAAGGAATGACAAGGGCTGATCATCCACACCTTGCAAATCAGCTCTTTGCATCGTATTCTCATGTTAAAGATGTGAGAAACCTAGCCTCTGTTATAGGAGAAGAAGAACTTACGAGTTTAGATCATCAATATCTAGAGTTTGGAACGATGTTTGAAAACAAATTTGTTTCTCAGCCATATGATGAAAATAGAAGTATTGATGAAACCCTCGACATTGGGTGGAAAGCATTATCTACTCTCCCACCAGAAGAGTTGCAGAGGGTAGATGAAAGCGAAATTAATGAACACTATGGAGTTGATAAATGAGTCAAACGATCGCACCTACTCGATCAAATGTCCTCAAACTAAAAGATGACCTAGCGTTTGCGAATCTAGGATATGAACTTCTTGATCAAAAACGATCAATTCTCGTAGTTGAACTTCTCACTCTAGTAGACCAGGCTGTAGATTACCAAGAGAGGGTAGATGAAGCACTCTCTAAAGCAAGTGAATCTCTTCAACAATCAGTGATGCAAATGGGGCGATTAAAAGTAGCAAATGTATTTCCTTCTGTTACTATTAATAGTTCAATAGAACTCAATACTCGAAAAGTTATGGGAGTGAGATTGCCTAAAGTTGAGACCCACTTTGAAGATAAAGGGCCCTATTTTAGCCCAGAAGGGACGACTCTCCAAGTAGAAGATACTCTTGAAGCTTACAGAGAAGCCCTTAAATTAATGGGGCACTTAAGTGAATTAAAGATTTCTATTATGAGACTCGCTCGGGAAGTAAAAAAGAGTATTCGTAAGGTAAATGCTTTAGAGAAAATCGTAATACCACGCCTACAGGAAGATTTAAAATATACGAGTAATCGTATTGAAGAAATAGAGAGGGAAGGCTTTATTTTGCTAAAACAAATAAAGAAGCGATTAGAAGAGAATAGTAGATGACAAAGGGAGGGATACACTATATATGTTTACCAAACTATTGGTATATTTAGATGGATCTGAAGACTCAGTAAGTGCAGCAATGGCAGCCATAGTAATGGCGACGCAATTAAAAAGTCAACTTGTTGCTATGTATGTTGTTAATACAAAAGCCCTTCAGGATTTAGTAAAAATGAGAATCTTTGTAGATTCTGAGCAACTTGAGTATCAAAAAGATATTGAAGGTGATGCAATTCGTTATTTACAGCATGTGAAGAAACTCGGTAAGCAAAAAGGATTAGATGTTGAAACTATCCAAAAGAGCGGATCAGTTTCTCAAGAAGTGAAACAATATATCGCTAATAATGATGTCGATGTGCTTGTCTTAGGAGGACTTTCTGAGATCCATTCACGTCGAGATGAATTACTAAGTGAAACAGATAGGATGATGCGTAGTGCAACTATTCCAGTATTTGTTGTGAGAGATAGTGATGATATTTGGGACATGTATGAGTCCCTGCCTGATGCTGATGTGGAGGCCCCTTATGACATTAACTGATATAATTGATAAAGATTTAATAAAGGTACCATTACTTGGTGCAACAAAAAGTGCAATAATTGAAGAACTAGTTACAACACTTACGCAAAACCGTAAATTATCTAATAAAGAAGAAATATTACAAGCAGTGGTAGAGAGAGAAGAGTTAGGTTCAACAGGACTTGCTGATGGAATTGCAATACCTCATGCGAAAACTAAAGCAGTGGATCGTGTCTATCTCGTAGTTGGTGTCGCTAGCAACCCTATCGAGTTTGATGCATTAGATGGAGAACCTTGTAGTTATTTTTTCTTAGTACTTGCCCCTTTAAATGAATCAAATGCAAGTACTATCCTCATTTTTCCTCAACTAAATTCACAATAGAATATGAAACTTCTTTTTTACTCTTCTTAACCGCTACGGTAAGGAGCTGATATGGCTTGATAGATAGTTTAGCCGGCTTTTCGAGACCATAAACTTTAAGAGAAAATTTCTTTGTCTTATTTGAAGTATTTAATAATCTTATTATGAGTTTCTGACCTTTCTCGCTTTTCTTCACAGCACGAATAAGTATTTCATCTGAACTAACAGAAACAATATTATCTGGTGCTATTGTGATGTTTTTCTTTTTCACTTTCGGTCTAGGAAAATAAACCTGTCCCACAATTGGCATGTTAAGCAGATCGGCACACTTTGTTATAGCTGTTTCATCGAACTCTTTGTTTATAATCATTTTATAAGCATAAGTCTGTTGACCAATATCCTGACGAGGCAGAATCTTACGCATTCGCCAATTGTCCTTCTCAGGAGCGAAACCAAATGATGAATATGCAGGTGAACGAGTGACGTTAAGAAATAAATCATTACCAGTACATGCATAAGCTCCAATCCCATTATTGGCAACAGATAAACAGTAGCTCTGATTTCCAGCATTACCAGTAGCTGCAATCCATCGACATGCAGATAATTCTTGATGTTTCTCAGTCGGCTTTCGACTATATGCTGAATGCAAATTCTCTGCAATACTTTCTGTAACATCAAAATTCAATGGAATATGTAACTTCAGCATTGAATCTCTATGATTCCAGAAAAGCCTATCTCTAATTTCAAATGAACCATCAAGGTGACCAATCAGATATTGTCTGACAATAGCAGATTTACCAGATACAAAAACAACCTCCACAGTCGTTCTGACATCGCCACTCTCAATTATCCTAATTGGATGTCCTACTGCCTCAGAAGGATTATTATGAACTTCATATGTTGGTGAAAGTTTTAAAACCTGGTTAGGTGTTGCAAGTTTAAACTTTCTTG
>CAYZUR010000288.1:0-3025 GCA_964481535.1 uncultured Spirochaetaceae bacterium
GAAAGAAGGTAAATTCCCTTCAAAAGGTAAAAAAGAAATTCTCCTTGGGGCTGTGTTAGCAAAAGACTTAAAGCTCAGTGTAGGAGATAGTGTCACTATCATGAGTACCACAGCAACACGAGGAACAAATGCTATCACATTAGAGGTAGTAGGACTTGCTGCATTCCCAGTTGCCGCCCTTAACACTCAGTTCTATTGGACAGATATTGCCACTGCTCGCTATTTTTTAAAAATGGGAAGTTCAGAAACTCATGAAATTCTTGTTCATAGTGATGGGAATTTAAAAGAAATTGCAGCAACTATTGGAAGAAATGTAGAACAAGAAACAAATGTAGAGATAGAATCAGCAGCGTTTGATGAAATATCTGAAATGTATGCCCTTATTCGAATAGCAGAAATTGCCTACTACTTTATTGGAGCCATATTCCTCTTTCTTGGTTCTACTGTAATCATCAATACCACAATGATGGTGATGTATGAAAGAATGAGGGAGATAGGAACCCTATCGGCTCTGGGCATGAGGGGTAAAGAACTCATTAGACTCTTTTTTACTGAAGGACTCATTATTTCAGTAATCTCATCTCTCCTTGGAGTAATCCTGGGATCTGTTATTGTCGTGTACCTCTCTAAGGTAGGAATAGATTTCACTGATGCCCTTAGTGGAATAGATATGGAGATATCAAGTATGCTCTATCCTACATTTAATCTACTAACAGCAATCCTTGTCTTTATCTACTCACTCGTTATCACAGCTATTGCAACTTATATCCCATCAAGAAAAGCTTCCCGCATTGAGGTGGTTGAAGCTCTTCGTTATGTATAAAAGGAACCTTATATGAAAAAAATTGTTAGTATATTATTATTATGTTCACTATCCCTTTCAACGGTAAGTGCCATTACTGCAATTGAAATTGTTAATAAGATGGATGATCTTGAAACCTACAAGACAAGCTCAAGTCGAGGAAAGATTACCTCAAATGATCGCTTCGGAGAGAAAACAAGCACATTTAAGGCCTACTCAAAGGGTGCATATGATTCACTCATAGAGTTTACTTCCTTAGCAGAGAGAGGACAGAAGGTCCTTAGAACTGAAGGAGAATTATACCTCTACTACCCAGATGCTAATGAACTCATTCGTTTAACAGGGGCTGCCCTTAGACAGTCGCTATTAGGTAGTGATATCTCCTATGAAGATATGACGGGGGAGAAAGATACCTTAAAGGATTATGAAGTAACTCTTAAAGGGAATACAATAGTCAACAATAGAGCATGCTATATTCTTCAACTTGTTGCGAAAACTCGAAAAGTTGCCTACCCAACCCAAACTCTCTATGTCGATAAAGAGACGTTTGTTGTCTGGAAGGGAGAATATTCAACTGCTTCGGGCAGACTGCTCAAGGAGATTGAAGTCCTCTCTACCATTAAGGTAGATGATAGGACAATCCCAAATGAGACAAAGATAATAGATACACTTAAAAGGAATACATCTACTATTATGAAGATAGACTCAATTGAAATTGATATCGCATTAGATGAAAATCTCTTCTCAATCGATTCTCTCACGTGGTAGGGGTGAAGAATATGAAAAAAGTTAGTTTGTTTTTCTCACTCATCATTATCTTAGGTAGTTCTCTCTTTGCATCTATTGATATTACATCTGAAGTATCTCTTATAAATTCAATCATGTTTAACTCAACTACTGACTCATCCTACACTCAAAGTGGCAACGCCCTTGTAACCCTCTCTTCGAGTGGGTATAAGAACATTAAAGCAGATATTGCACTCATTGCTGGGTTTAGTTCACTAGATGAAACGCCGAGTGCAACACTTGATCGCATCACTATTAAAGCACGATTTCCTTCTTTTAGAATTCTTATGGGAAAAACTCGCCTCGACTGGGGAGAAGGTGAATTATTTAATGCAGGAAATGTATTGTTTGAAGATGATGCAAACAACGCTCCTCTCATCAATGACGCACTTGTACTGCAACGAAAGTGGTTAACTGCAATAACCTACCCCCTCTCATCCTTTTCATTTCTAGAAGGTGCCCTGATAGTACCTACTACTAATAATAATGCAGTTGATGTAAAAGGAGGCCTTCGTTACTACAATAGTGAAGGAAGATTCAAGATAGAAACAGGTGCCGCTGTTGATAAAGAAGAAGTCACTCCATATATGAGTATTTCAGGGAGCTTAATTATAGAAATGGCACTAAGCGCTTCTATCAGTATCCCTTTTGATGGTAATGAAGAGAAACTAAAAGAGAGTCTCTCTTTTAGTTCATCGCTATTTCACATCTTCTCATTTTTGAATCAGGATACCCTTTCACTTACAGTTGAAGCTCTTTATACTCCCTTCACAAAAGCCTGGTTATACCTCTATCCATCAGTTCAATACCAACTCTCTAATGGAATATTACTCTCCATTAGATCGATTGTTTCCCCACTTGATCTAAGTGCTTCAGTGACTGGAGGGGTAAGGTGGAATATATTTGAAGGATTGGTGATATCAGGGTTTGTTAACACGAATGATGCTTTTAGTTTTACAGATACGAGTATTTCTATTGGTCTTTCTTCCCTTTTTTAGGGAGATGGGTGTCGTAAAGGGTCTTAAACTCATCTAAAGGAATTGCTTTAGAGAAGAAAAACCCTTGATAGGCATCTGCATTAAGATCTGTTATTAATGAGATTTGCTCTTGGGTCTCTATCCCTTCAACAAAGGTGTAGATATCTAACTCACGAGCCATAGTAAGAATTGCTTTAATAATTTTACCTTCACTTTTTTGGGGGTAATCTTTTATAAAAGATCGGTCTATTTTCACAATATCAATATCAAGCATATTAAGATAACTAAGAGACGAGAACCCTGTTCCAAAATCATCAATGGCTATAAAGAATCCTAAATTATGTAACTCGGCAAGAATAGCATTCGCTCGATTTAGGTCTTCAAGTAGCGTCCTTTCAGTAAGCTCTATGACTAACCTCTTGTGTTCCACATTGTAGGTATCAAGGGTGTGTAAGAGATG
>CAYZUR010000289.1:0-3024 GCA_964481535.1 uncultured Spirochaetaceae bacterium
ATTATATTGACCACTGATGGGTCGCAATTGAGTTCATAATAGTGATAATGCCCTTTGTCTTGTTTCTTGATGGGATAAGCGAGATTTCGTACACCCATGTCATCATGTTTGATGATTTCTACTTGATTTGTTGTAAATTCTTTTTCAACAAGCTCAAGCGCCTTAGTGTTCATTTCGTCATTAGAGTCGAAAATAAACGTTAATTCATAGTACTTCATAGTACCTCCTTGCGGACTATTTGATCCACGTAAAGTGGATAAAGAGGTCAAAGTACACTAACATGACAGATTTAAAGTGTCAAGATACTTATCTAATCTTATAACAGTCCAACAATTTCCTGCTTCTTAGAATATTGCATCCACATTTACATATGTATGACTTACATTATCTCCACAGGCTTACAGGATTACAACAACCCCAAATATTTTAACCCTTCATTGCGCAAGTTTTTTCCAGCGTTAATGTCTCTATTATGTAATGTATTACAATTAGGGCATACCCACTCTCTTTGATGAAGCTCTAGGGCGTTATTTTTATACCCACAGGTGCTACATTGTTTAGATGATGGGAAATATGTACTCACTTGTATAATGTGTGTTCCATATTCTTGACCTTTTTGTTTTAGTTTTTCAATAAATTCTCCATAACGAACATCATTAACAGATTTTCCTGCTTTTATTCCACTAATTATTTTTTTCAAGTTAAGCTTTTCTATGCATATTGCATCATATGTTGTAACGAGGTAATGGATAAGGTGTTGGTTGAAATAAGCACGAGAATTGGCTATCTTTTCATGAATTATTGCAACTTTTTTCCTTTCTTTATACCAAGCATTTGATTGATATTGTTTCTTAGAAAACCTCCTTTGAGCGTTAGTTAATCTTTTTTCATATTTTTTAGTATTTTTTACATATTGAGGAGTGGCCCCTTTATTATCGACATAAAAGTGGGGGAAAGACATATCTAATCCAATTACTTTTTCAGGATCTGTTACTGTTTTTTTGTAGGTTTGTACTTTTACAGATGAAAAAAGAAGTGAAACAAAATATTTTTCACTAGACGTTCTCGATACTGTCGCTGAAATTATTTCTCCAAATCCTTTTCCTCTTTTATCTCTAAATAAGACGAATCCTATTTTGGGGAGTCGTACTACTTTATTATTGTAATCAATGGTGATGTTGTTATGTGAAAAAGTTGTCTTATAGCTATTCTCTACTTTCTTTCTTTTGAATTTAGGTAGAGCTACTTCACTTTTAATTTTTGCAGTTTTTAATGTTTTAATAAAAATTGAATACGCTAATTCTAAATTTTTTCTACTCTGGATTAAGGCTGTTGTATCAACTTCTTTAAACCACTCAAATTCTTTTGTATATTCAATTTCTGTTTTATAGGTGTGTGGACTTTTAAGCAATTGTTCGATATTTTCATCTGTTATTTCATGTATCCTTTCATACAGCATCATATTATATAATGCTCTGGCAGCTCCGAGTGTTTTATCTATGAGTGTTTTTTGTTCTTTATTTGGATAAAGTCTTATTTTCAGTGCTTTGAATTGTTTCATACTACAAGGACGTAGTGGCGATTAATTTTGCTTTGACTAGAGATGAGAAAACCGCCGGAGCGACCGACGGTTTTAATTGATTGCTTTAAGAACGTTTATTTGTTCTTATGTCTGTTTTTTCTAAGCTTTTTCTTTCGCTTGTGAGTGGCAATCTTATGTCTTTTTCTTTTTCTTCCACAGGGCACTATAAAACTCCTTATCGATAAGATATAACGTGTAATTACAGCGGTTATTATGAATGGTTCGTCTATAATGGTCAAGTGCTAGAAAAAACTATTTTTATAGGATAGGTTTAATATTATGAAAGTTCTGATATTTGGTCTTGGTCTCCATAACGGTGGGTTCAGTGCTGCCATGTACTATATAAGACATAATTATAAGGTTACAGTCACTGACATTAAGTCTGAAAATGAGTTTGGCTCATTAATTGGAACTCTCATTAATTCAGGTGTTCAATTGTGTCTTGGAGGACATAAAGAAGAAGATTTTTTATTATCTGATCTTATTGTGAAAAACCCTGCCATTAATCCTAATAATTATTTTCTTACTCTCAACTCTCATATTACTACTGATATTATTGCCCTACTTATCTTTTTACAAGGTAATCATAGGGCCCACATTATTGCTATTAGTGGAACTAAGGGAAAAAGTTCTACAACGAGTATGATAACTCATGTTTTAAGAGTTCATGGTGAGAGAGTCTTTATGGGAGGAAATATTGGTGTTAGTGG
The DNA here is from genome assembly GCA_964481535.1 of uncultured Spirochaetaceae bacterium. Lineage (GTDB taxonomy): Bacteria > Spirochaetota > Spirochaetia > Sphaerochaetales > Sphaerochaetaceae > SABI01. Next base: position 2,293 of record CAYZUR010000289.1, read on the forward strand.
ATACTCTTTAATAGACGAAATAGAAAAATTTATTAGTGATGAGGATTTTTATGTTGTATTAGAGCTTTCTAGTTGGCAAATCAGGGATTTGGTATCATATGGTGGAAAAGTAGATGTAATGTTTGATTCAATCATTATTACCTCTTTATATCCCGATCATGGAGACTATTATAAAGATGTTGCATCATATTACAGGGAGAAGTTAAGTATTTTTTCCCTTAAGGCTCACCGTCGGTATTTGAGTGTTCAAGCGAAAGAGGTAATTGAGAATCTCTCTCTAGAGGGAATGAGTTCTATTGGGTATATAGAGACTGTAGATGTTGTTAAAAGAGCTCTTTTAGATATGGGGTTGGATGAGCGATGTATCGAAAAGGGGATGGCCTCTTATGCAGGGTTACCTCACCGAAGAGAAGTTGTTGCTGTTAAGGATTCTATTGCGTGGATAAATGATAGTGGCTCTACTATTCCGGAGGCTATGAATTATGCTCTTAGCAAGATAAAGACTCCATATATTCTCATATTTGGTGGTTCTGATAAACATTGTGATATTGAAATTTCCTTAGCATATATTCTAAAGGCGTATCATCTTATTTTATTAGATGGAACTTTTACTCGGTCAAAAATCATCCCTCTTTTACAGATGAAGTCAATTACCTATAGTGGTCCTTTTACTGTTATGAAAGATGCTGTTATGGAGGGGTATCGTAGAGGTTTGTCCTTAAAGGAGCCTAT
>CAYZUR010000290.1:0-3005 GCA_964481535.1 uncultured Spirochaetaceae bacterium
AGGAAATCAAAAATAGTTCTTTCTTCAAATAAAATCGTCATTAGAGTTTTTACAATCTTCTTATTTTCTGTGGTAGCTTTCTTTGCTTCAACAGCATTAAATGCATAATCAAGGAGTTGTAGTTGGCTTGTTACTAGAGATTCAAAAGGAACTCTAATTTTCTTTTCCCAAAATTTTCTATCGAACGTTCTTGAAAGATAGGTGAAAAGGTCAGCATTTTCTCTATAGTTAGTACATGCCTTCTTAAACATATCTTCAATAACTTTCTTTTTCCCTTGTTCACGAAGTGTATCCATGATGTAACTTGTGAGGTAATAAGGATAAAGAGAGACAAGGACATGTGGTACTTTCTCTGGGTCTTCAGTCTTTACTACCTGGTTAATGAATACTTTCTTAATTTCTGTATCTTCAATAGCTTGGAAGGTTCGAGGAACAGAATCAAGCATATTGTAGAGTTGTTTAAAGCTATTATTTTCTGGTGGAGTAATGAACGGGTATTTATCACTTAAGAATTGAACAAGAAGGAAGCTAGAGACAACTTGGTCAGTAACCCCTTGATAAGCAACACATTGATCTCTAAAGTATTTCACCATTTCTACAAAGAAGTCAGATTCAACATCACCACTTTCTAAAAATTCTCTAATAATTTTCACTTTTGCATAGAAACGCTTTTCATTTTTAAAGATTACAAGAGATTTTTCTTCATAACTAATAGGAGTATCTCGTACCATGTAGATATCGCTCTCATTTGGTACTAATCCAATAAGAGGGTCACTCATTAATACTTTCTTTGCTTTATTTAACCAGCTTGTCCACTCTTTTGCAGTAAGAATTGATGGAGTAATTTCTCCTTTCATCTCTTTTAAGGAAGATGCATTTTTATTACTACTAATTAATGTTCTTAAGCCCCATGCTACATCAGAGATGAACTTATCGTGTATTTTCTCTTTGGAGAAGACAGATTTCAGAACCCAAATATGTTGTTTCTCAAGAACTTGAAGGGAATTAAAGGCCATTGAAAGGGACATGCTATGATTTCTTTTTGCAGCAAAGTCAATAACAACGTTCTCAGTGGTAATATCACGAATACGTCCAATGCTCCATGTTTTGTGGTAGACAAAAGACCCTTTATCAAATGCAATATTCTTTTCAAACTCATCAATAGCAAGCAAGATATCTCTAAATGATTTATCAAGGTTGCTAAGTTCTATACAGGAATTGAGTCTTGAATGTTCTTCATATTTCTTCTTGTACATCGAAACTAATTGATCTCTTGCCCATGAATTGTTTGGTTCGGTGTTGAGCATTAATTTTAATGTAGTAATAGCTTGATCTAATTGATCTCTCTCGATGCTCAATTGATATAATTGTGTAAGAGCTTTGATAGCACCTTCACCATTGAATCTATTGATAATCTTAGTTGCTAATCCTAGTAGGTAAGAGAAATCTTCTGGGATAAGGGTAAGCATGAGTGACCAGACTTCTTGAACAGCCTGGAAGTTTTGAACGTTTAGGTAACGTTGGAATGCTTTCTTATAATAGAGAATCGCTTCTTTCTTTTTGTTCTTTTCAATATAACGTCGTGCTATGGTGAGAAGTAAATCTGTTTCTTCAAAATCTACTGCTACAAGACGTTTATATAAGTCATATTTCTCTTCTTCTTTCCCAGCTTTATCAAATGTAGCTGCTAAGACTCTCAATACATACTTATCTTCATAACGAGCAAGTATTTTTTGAGAAAGGAACTCTACAACATTAGGTTTGCCATTTTCATTAAACATCTCAATTAATGAAGTAAGATGTCCATAATCAAGGCTCTTACGCATGAGAGAGACAACCCCTGAAATATACATAGCAATGATAGAGTTTTTATTTTTCTTTATGTGCTCTTCACAAATTGATTTAATTTCAAGTAAATCATCTCCATTTTCAACTTGATTGAGAATTTCATCAATCTCCTCGAATGCTGGAACAGTGTATGTATTTATTGAAGCACGTGTCCATTTTTCTTCTGTTAACAGAACTCTAATATTTTCTTCATTCATAAGGCACTCCCTTAATCTTTCATTACTATATGCTATGCAGATACGTAAATAAGCTATTCATCCCGGAACACAGGATGTAATACAGCTCAGGTGTTATCGGTGAGAAATTTCTAGATTATCGTTTTATTATATAGTAAATAGGGTTTGGTTGCAACATCTGCAGACATAGTAATGTCGCGCTACGATTATTTTGAGACTTAACAAAAGCAGCTGGTTCTGGTACAATTTACCATATGAAAAATGAAACAGTATGTAAAGTAGCTCCCTCAATGCTTAGTTGTGATTTTACTCATGTGGAAAAAGGGGTGGAGCAGATTAACGCATCAGGGGCAGATAGTATTCACCTTGATGTGATGGATGGTCAGTTTGTTCCAAACATTTCATTTGGACCAAAATTTATTAAAGATATGAGACTTTTGAGTTCTTTACCATTTGATACTCACTTAATGGTGCAAAATCCTGATCACTTGATTCCATCTTTTGTCGATGCAGGGAGCGATATCATCACTGTTCACAGTGAAGCAACCACACACCTACATAGAACCATTGGGATTATCCATCAACATGGAATCCAAGCTGGAATTTCAATTGTTCCTTCTACTCCTGTTAGTTCTATTTATCTTATGCTTGAAGAAATAGATCTTGTATTAATTATGAGTGTAAACCCTGGCTTTGGTGGTCAATCGTTTATTGATTTCTCTTATGATAAAATCAAAGAACTGGCCACTTTTAGAGAAAAACATACCCTTAACTTCAAAATTAGTGTTGATGGAGGTATTAATACTCATAATGCTGAAAAAATCTTTGCTTCTGGTGCAGATATTCTTGTAATGGGAACAACCTTTTTTCATAGTGAAGATCAAAAAGGACTAGTTTCATCAATACACAATCTTAAAAGAATATGATAGCAGTAGTACAACGAGTGAGTGACGCTTCTGTTTGCGTAGATAATAAAGTCAC
>CAYZUR010000291.1:0-2997 GCA_964481535.1 uncultured Spirochaetaceae bacterium
TATTAGAATCGATAATCTTGCCTGTCGCACTATCTGTGAGGGTAATACCTATTGGGGCTTGTTCAAACATTGTTTTAAATAAGTGTGCCCCTTCTCTCACTTGATCTAGCATCCTATCTCGTTTAAAAGTTCTCATGATTAACATAATCAGTAGATATTGAACAATTGAATAAATAACTAATACTGGGAAAGTTGCATAGCGTAAAATATCACTTAGATATTCTTTTGGAATAAAGAAAAAATTGAAGAATACAAAGATGTGAGTAATAAATCCAACTAGTAAAAACTCTACCCCTAAACGGTTTTCTTTTTTTTCTAGAGTATTAAATCTAGTGAAATGCCAAATTAGTCCAACAACAGTACTTGTGAGAATAATCCCTAGTCCTGCAATAAGTCCTGTCCCTCCAATAAATATGCGATAGATAATAAGTGAACACATTGTAATCATAGTAGAGAGAAATGGAAAAAACATAGCACTTATACTTAATAAAATGGACCTTGAATCAAGAAACACTCCAGGAAAAAAATCAATAGGATTCGCCATTACAAATATTCCAATTACGGCGTTAATAAGCCCCAGCCATATTCTTTTCCATCGAGTTGTCTCTAATTTCTCAAATGAAAATGATGTATAGATGATGATAATGGGAACAAGTAAGGCGCTGTTATAGATTAGATGTATAAATATAGTATTCACTCTTTTATCCTTTTCATCTTATTAATTATTGTATCTCAACCCTATTTCTTCCATGATTCTTCGCTCCATAGAGAGCTTTATCTGCTCTCGAGACAATACTTGTTGTATCCCCATCCATAATCAGCATATCGGTGATTCCCATACTAATGGTGATGGTGAGTTCAATATCACCTACAATGAAACAATGGTTCTCAATTATTGTCCGTATGGCATCGGCCCATTTAACCACAAGGTCGCTACTTTTATACCCAACAATACCAATAATAAATTCATCTCCACCAAAACGTGCAATAAAATCATCTTCTTTTAGCCCAGATGAGAGTAATTCAGAAATACCTTTAAGAACCTGGTCTCCTACATAGTGACCATGAGTGTCATTGATTTCTTTAAAATTATCGACATCGATGACTATGACAGCACACGGAACTTTATCTTTTGCATAGAGGTCAATATGTGCATCTAACTTCTCAAAGAAGTATCTCCTGTTTCCAACCATTGTAAGTGGATCTTTATAGGATAAATCTCTTAGCTTTTGCTGCATCTTTTTTCGTTCAGTAATATTGATTAATAGGGCAACTACAGCCCTTTGACCGTCAAACGTAAAGGGAAGTGGCACCATCCGTACTTCAAACCACTGAAACCCGCCAGGCCCAGTATTAGAGACACCTTTTATAGATTCAGTTTCCAATTGATATTCAAATGAGTGAATTCTGTTCATATCAAACGTCATTTTTACTTTTTCCATAAAATAGGTAGCAAACTCTTTCTGCATGAAATTATAAATATTACGCCCTTTTAGAGCATGGGCATCATCATATAACGATCTGTCTGTTCCTCCAAGAACATCAAGATAAGTCCCATCCTCTCCTATAACTAAGAATGGATCTGCAATAGTTTTGAGAATGCTTTCATATATTTCTAATTCTTTAGATCTGTCCACTATAAAGCTCCTTCCAGCTTTTTAGGTTGCTCAAGTGATAAAGATTGTAACGCGTCTACCACCCGAGCATCATACATAGTACCTTTACGTTCTATAAGTGATTGTATCACAGTTTCAATCGATGCGTCTTTGTCCTTATTCTTTGAAAAACAAGCACGCTCGAATTCATTTGCTACATGGAGAATATGGGATTGAAGAGGAATCTGGTGTTGCATGAGACCCCTAGGATACCCTTTTCCATCAGGCCTTTCATGGTGAGAGAGAACCCAGTCAGCTATTTTCCCATAGTGTTGTGCAGATTTTATTATATGAAAGCCAAGTTCACTATGCCGATGGAGAAGGAACTGTTGCTCTTCTGTAAGAGTCTGTGATGGTTCAACAAAGCTTTCATCTAATACTATTTTACCAATATCGTGAAGTTTTCCTGCAATATATATCTCTTTTAAATCGTGGTCATCAAGTCCCAACTCTTTTGCTAATAGTGTAGATAAGTTAGCCACACGTTCACTATGTAGTTTTATCTCTTGGTGTTTTTCAAATAGATTCATCATAAGACGTGTAATAATTTTTTCTTTATAGAGAGAACTCTCTATAAGTTTTGATTGATATAAATGATGTTCTGATAATGCATATACTTGCTTATAGTTCTCATCTTTATGTTCCATCACAGAAATTCCGAAGGAGAGGGATAACGTTATGTTATTCATAATTATAGTCTTACACTTTTCTTTCATCTGCTCGATTATCTGTTCTGCGTTTTCTTTTGATGTGCCAGAAAGAAGCATGAGAAATTCATCTCCTCCCTCTCTCACTACAATATCATCTTTGGTTGCAAAACTTTGTAGGAGCGTACCTGTATTTATCAAAAGAGCATCTCCAACAGAGTGGCCAAATACATCATTAGTGAGTTTTAACCCATTTATATCACATGTAATGATTGCTAGAGGGAATTGTCGGTTACGAAGAATAACTGGTAGCTTTTCATTGATATAACGACGGTTAAATACATTAGTGAGCTGATCGTGATAATTAGTATATATGAGATCCGCTTCAGCCTTTTTCTTCTCAGAAATGTCCCTAGAAACCCCAATGACTTCAATCACCCCACTCTCATTTTCTTTAAAGCTGATACTACTCTCTATCCAAACAACATGGCCTTTTTTAGAATAATGGCGAAGCTGTAAAGACCAATTACTATTCACTATTTTTGTTTTTCGGTACTCAATAGCCCACGTAAGAACTTTTTTCTTTGCCATCTTTGCATCAACTTCACATACAGTTTTTGTGAAGTGATTATCTTGTATTTCTTCAACACTCCACCCTAAAATACGGGTGACTGCAGGAGAAACATAAATAATAT
>CAYZUR010000292.1:0-2997 GCA_964481535.1 uncultured Spirochaetaceae bacterium
ACTCATTCTTGCATCAATATTGTCGTAAAAATCTTTTTTACCACGCACATTACGCATCAAAATATATGACATATTTCCTATTAACTTGACACCTTTTTCATGGTATGGTATTAGATTAGGAATCATTCTTAGTTAGGACGTATATGGAAAAAGAGTTTAAAAAGAGAAAATCATTAAAGCATCACCTTCTTTCAGCAGTTGCTTTTGTAGCTCTTGCTTTAGGTCTTATTGGAATATTCCTTCCTGTCCTCCCAACTACCCCATTTGTACTCCTTGCAGCAGGAGCTTTTTCAGTAAGCGATCCCTCTCGTGCTAAAAAATTAGAACAAAGTAAAATCTTTGGCTCATACCTTAAACACTGGAGAACTCATCAAGGAATTCCCTTAAGAACAAAAATACGAGCAATTATCTTTTTGTGGGTAGGATTAATTCTTTCTATGGTCCTCGTGCAAAAAACTATAGTTACCATTATTTTAGCGACAATGGGAACGATTGTCACACTTCATCTTACTCTTATAAAAACTGATAAGGAGGCATCTAATGAGGTACTCAAAGCAACGTCAACTCATCCTTGAGACACTAATGAATTTACCTATTCATCCAACAGCAGAACAACTCTATGAAAAAGTAAAAGATGAAATGCCTTCAATCTCTTTAGGAACAGTCTATAGAAACTTATCCTTATTAGTAGAACAGCATCAAATTCGCCGGTTTGAATCACCCGGCGAAGTAAGTGTGAGATATGATGGCAGGAATGATGATCACTCTCACCTTGTTTGTAATGTATGTAAGAGAGTGTATGACATTAATATTGACTCATTCAAAGACCTTGATGACACCCTCACTACCCTTACCGGCTTTAAAGTGGAAGAACACGATATTGTCTTAAAGGGTATCTGCAAAGAGTGTCAAAAGAAATCTTAAAAGAATAGCTTCTTTATTACATCAATATTTAACTTCTCATGTTCTTTATGCCCATACATTTGTTCAATACGTTCACTATAATATTCAATAACTTTATAACGAACGAGTTTCATTGTTGAGTTTACTAACTTATCAGCTTCACTAAATGGTTTTTCGAGGATGGCAAAGGTAGAAGGCATCCATTGTCCTGGAATACTTTTCTTACTTCCTACTTCATACTCTTTTAATAATTCAAGAATTCTCTCATACGCCTGTTTTGGACTACGTAAGTTTTCTGCTTTTATTAAAGCGGCCACTTTATCTTCTTGGAGAGTAACAAGAGCTGTTGTGTAGGGTGAATGATCATTGTAGACAAGAAGTTGATTAATAATGTCACACGTGTTTATCATCGCCTCTTCAATCTCTTCAGGAGAATACTTCTCCCCATCTTTTGCAATTAAGAGAGCTTTTGCACGACCTGTAACTACTAAAAAGCCATCTTCATCATAATACCCTAAGTCTCCGGTAAAGAGCCACGTTTCACCATCTACCACCCTTAAGACTTCTTTTGTAGCTGAAGGGTTTTTAAAATATCCCTTCATTACATTTTCTCCCTTAATAACGATTTCTCCTCTTTCACCAATCTTTGACTCTTCATCTTCACTTTTCATAATCTTGCAGGTTACTGACGGTGCAACTCTTCCACTTGTCCCAAATTTATAACTCATTGGGCTATTACTACTAATAATAGGGGCAGCTTCAGTAAGTCCATACCCTTGATACACAGGAACCCCAATTGCAGCAAAGAAGTGTTGTTGCCGTGTTTCTAACAACGCGCCACCTCCAACACAATATTCAATTCTATTACCAAATACTTTTCTCAATTTTGGAAATATAAGAAGAGATGCTATCGTGTAAGGGAAAAATGTTTTCATCTTTACTAATGTAGACGTTTTATGAAATCCATCCCCATTTCGCTCTATTCCAGCTTCTAAGCCACGTAGGAATATTCCATTAAGGAATTTTCCCTTAGCGAGTATTCCTTGGCTCATTTTTTTCATGAAGTTCCCACTAATTGAGGGAACTGTCATTAAGAACGTTGGATTCACTTCAACTAAGTTTTTAGGGAAGTTTCTAATAATAGCAGCATTAGAACCACGAGCATCAACAAAGTGGAGGGTGATGCCAAGAAGTAGTGAAGTATAGATACCAACAGTGTGGGCAAAAGAGTGGTCAACTGGAAGAACAATTAATGTTTCAAATACGTTCTCTGGAATATTAAATAGAGCAACTGCATCATTCGCATTTGCCCAATAGTTTAGGTGAGTGAGCATGATTCCTTTTGGGTTTCCAGTAGTTCCAGAAGTATAACAGATATTGATTGTATCATGTTCATCAATAGTTTTTTCGATTGAAGAGACTATCTTTTTATCTTTTTCTAAGGCTTTCTTTCCCATTTCGATAAGACTTGACCAAGTGAAGTAATGAGTGTTTTCTTTCCACTTATACTTTTTCGCATAAAACTCTAACTTTTCATCTTTTTCATCGAGATAGTAGAGAACAGGTAAATCACCTTCAATGAGGTCAAATGCTTTTGCAATATTATCGAGAGTGTTACTACTAGCAATAATTCCCACAGCTTCACTGTGAGTGAGCCTAAATGCAATTTCTTCGGGGGTAAGTTTAATAGAGAGGGGAACAGAAACTGATCGGTGTTTAATAACACCCATCTCTGCAATAATCCACTCAGGTCGCCCTTCAGCAAGAAGTCCAAAGGAGCTTTGACTTTTCACAGAAGAACTCTTCAGTGCAGCACACACATAATCACTTTGTTCATCTACTAATGTGTACGAATATTCAATCCACCCATTTTCACCCTTTTTCGTTGCATAGGCACGGCCAGGATATTTAAGAGATGCTTCATGTAGCAACCCCACTATTGTTCGCATATATTTGCTCCTTGTAATAACAGAAATTCAATTAGTCCACTCTTGACCTATCATAACACAAAAAACCCCTCTGTCAAAAAAAATACGAGGAGTTTAGTAAAAGACAAAGAATTTACGAAGAATTCTTCCTATAATGCTCCAATTG
>CAYZUR010000293.1:0-2996 GCA_964481535.1 uncultured Spirochaetaceae bacterium
GGGTCACATTCATATTGTTTAAACTTCTAAATAGCTCATGATAAAAACCACCAAATAAGCATCCTATGATCGTAGTTTGTAGCAATGTTGCTCAATATCCAACGTTGAAGTGCTAGCCTCGTACATGATTTGCTTTATACCCATCGGACTTTCAGGAGATACTATTAGAAAAAAATGCTAACGATTTATATACATCTGATTCAGTTTGTTTTTGCTAGAGAGAAACCAGTCGTTATACGGTCTTCCTATAAGTGCTTTCACCACGGCGTTATCTTAAACTTTTTGTAGATACCACATACAACATATGGTAGTGTAAACAAATGTATTATGTTTTTATAATAATACCTTTGAGGTGAATATGTCTTTTGAGGCTATGACAAAAGTAAGGATGAAAAATGATCCTTCAAAAATAGGATATATCACTGGTCTAAAAAAGAAAATAGGACCTAAAGATACCTATCAGGTCGATTTTGGGACTACAAAGAGTTATATTCCAGAAAATTTTCTTGAAAAATTCCTTGAAAATAGTGATCCTGACGAATTATTTCATAAAGGAGAATTCGGCAATCCCGATTCTCTTAGGATGGCTGTTGTCTTGGAGAAACTTAGGGGCCAAATAACCAATATGTTTTACTCTATGAATGTGAGCTCAGCCGATTTCCTTGCATATCAGTTCAAACCAGTCCTCAAATTCATTGAATCAGTCTCTGGTAGAATCCTCATTGCCGATGAGGTTGGATTAGGGAAAACAATAGAAGCAGCATATATCTGGAAGGAGCTCGAAGCACGAAAGGATGCAAAACGCCTTCTTATTGTCTGCCCTGCAGTATTGAAGGAAAAATGGAAACATGATTTATTTAAGCTGTTCGCAGTGCGCTCACACCTCTGGGATGTAAAGGCACTTCATCAAGAGATGGAACAAGTTCTTCATGATTCTATGGCAACGTTCGTTGGTATAGTGAGTATTGAAGCTATCCGAACCAAATTCGATGAGGACTCAGAAGATCCTGCTAGAACCGCCAAGGAAAAAATAGCTCAGATGTTAATTTCTCAACAGGATAATCAGGGAGAGTCAAATTTTTTTGATCTCGTTATTGTTGATGAAGCTCATAACCTACGAAACCAGAATACGGCAAATAATAAGATAGTAACGCTAATACGTGATAACACAGAACATCTTATTCTTCTCTCTGCAACTCCAGTACAAACTTCTGATAGAAATCTTTTCGAATTATTGAGACTTCTATCTCCTGAAAACTATTACGACTACAGAGCGTTTCAAGGAGCTGTTGAGGATAATCGGCCGATTCTTGATGCCATTGCTGCAATTAATAGTGCAGGAACCACGTATGAAGATATCAAAATTCATGTACAGATGTTGGAAAATCTAGTTGATGATGCAATACGAGAAAGAATAGAAAGATCCTATATTTCAAAATCTCCATCCCCACAGGAGAGAGTCGATCTAAGTTGGAGACTTTCTGAATATTCCTATTTAAACGAGTATATGAATCGTACTAGAAAACGGGATGTGAATACCCGACAGGTGATTAGAGAAGTTCATGCAATCTCCTTCGAGTTTAATGATTTTGAGATGAGTGTTTATAAATCAATCAGTGCTGACATTAGAGATCAGATTCGAAATGGCGAGAAAGGTTCTGCATTTGTCCTAACGTCACGTCAACGGCATATGGCAAGCTGCCTTCCGATGGGAGTAAAAGCATATAATCGATCTTTGGAAAATAGTTCCCTAGATTATGAGGGTGAGGAATATTATGCTGAAGAAGAGGATTTAGAAAATGATTATAATATAATTTCAGAACATGTAAATATTGATAAAGAGCTTATCGAAAATCTTTCCCACAATGACTCTAAATATCAGCAGGTCAGCCGTAGTCTTTGTGAAGATGTTTTGTCTCAAAATCCTAATGAAAAGATTATTATTTTCTCATTTTTTCGCACTACAGTAATGTACTTGCTCAATCGTTTGAGTAGAGATGGTTTTTCTGTATGTGCTATTTATGGAGGGATGGGACATGAAAAGTATGAAGTTATTGAGAATTTCTCCCTAGAAAATGGTCCAAATATTCTTCTTTCTACGGAGGTTGGCGCTGAAGGATTGGATCTACAATTTGCAAGGGTAATGATTAACTACGATCTTCCGTGGAATCCAATGAGGGTCGAACAGCGTATTGGACGAATTGATAGGATTGGACAGAAGGCTGAAAAAATATCGATTTTCAATATGGTCTGTGAGAACACAATAGAGGACAGGGTATTACAGCGTCTCTATTGGCGTATTGATATATTCAAAGGAACTGTTGGAGAACTCGATGAAATTATCGGTTCACGAGTTGAAAATATGATGCTCAAAGTGATATACGATGGACTGACTGAAGAACAGGCATTGCAGAGAGCTGAAGAAGAAGCTATTGCCATTGAGACAAATAGACGTAATCAAGAGAATCTCGAGGAACAGGCTATTAATCTACTTGGATTCAACGATTATATCATGCAGTCCATCTATGATGCGAAAAGTAGGGATCGCTTCATATCACCTTCTGATCTACTTTCTTTTGTAGAAGATTTCTTCTTTAAGAACTACTTTGGTTCAATCGTGAAGGAGCGTTACAGGGATGAAAATGTTCTTCGTATGATTCGGTTGTCTGATGATGCACGAAAGAAACTGAATTTGTTTATCAATAAAAATCCATCCTCAATAAAGACTAGAGTTGCTTCACAGAGCAATCCTGTTCTGTGTGTATTTGACCCGCAATATCAGGCTACCTGGCCGAGAAATACCTACTATGAAACAATAGAAATAAAGCATCCACTGATTCAATGGATTCTCAAGGAATACGAACAGAATCTTCAAGCCGTGTATCGTTGTGCAGCCACCTCCTTAACTAGTAATCAGTGTGATGCTCCCCCAGGGCAATATATTTATGTGATTCAACGCTGGGAATCTTCTGGCTCCGTTGATCGAAAGGAACTCA
>CAYZUR010000294.1:0-2994 GCA_964481535.1 uncultured Spirochaetaceae bacterium
AGGTTCCATCGCTCATTGCCACTACATAGGTGTTGTAAAGTAGCCCATTTTCAGATTCTTCTATAAGACCAAATCCAATAGTCATCTGGTGCTTTAGGGCAAGAGCAATAAGGAGTGTGGTGGATGGCCCACTAGGAACTCTTTCTGACAAAGCACGCACTTCAAGCTCAGTGAGATTACGGACATGCCAGTAACCAGTAATACACATTTCAGGAAATATGATGAGATCAACTTCCTCAAGGGCAGCTTTCTCAACAAACTGCTTAATGATAGTAAGATTATAGGCCTTGTCGTCCTTGTGATGGTTGAATTGTACTACAGCTGCTTTGATAGATTGCATATTTGTTCTCCCGATGAATCTCTATACGAAAAGATGTGCGTATGAATTGGCTTCTATTATAGATTGTCTATTGATGTTTTTTCAATCATTTTTTCAATGTGGTAGTGACGTCATTTTTTTTAATGTGGTAGTAACACTAAAGGAGGAAAGTTGACTCCCTTCCTGGTGATTACAGTAGATTCATAGGCTTTTATTCATAAAAGTGATATATCATGTGTTGAAACAACATATAGAATAACGTAGAGATGATTATGGAGAAAATACAATGCTAAAAGAGTATATATACAAACGAAAATCGACAAGAAAATATGACATGACGCCTCTAAATGATGCCGTTTTGAATGATATAAAAGATTTTGCAAAAACAATAACTCCTCTTTTTGAAAACATAAAGACAGAATATTCGTTTGCAACTGCTCGGGATGTAAAAAATATGCTCCTCCTAAAAGCTCCACATTACATCATCATTTCAAGTGAAAACAGATATGGATATTTGCCTAATGTTGGATTTTTATTTCAACAGATGGATTTATATTTATCGAGCATAATGCTTGGTAGCTGCTGGCTTGGAATGGCAAAACCAACAGAGAAATTGAATACCACATTAGAATTTGTAATCATCCTAGCATTTGGCAATTCAATTGATACTCCATATCGTGAGTTATCAGAATTTAAAAGGAAACCACTTGCACAAATATCAAATACAGCAGAGGAGAGGCTTGAAGTTGCTCGTCTTGCTCCTTCTGGAATAAACGCTCAACCATGGTATTTTGTAAATGATGGGGATACTATTCATGTGTATTGTGTTAAAGTTGGAATGCTTAAAGCTGTGGTGTATCAGAGATTGAATATGATAGATATTGGAATCGCCCTTGCCCATGTATATGTGTCAAACCCCTCAGAATTTGCATTTACCGTAGAACAAAACCCACCAAAAATAAAGGGATATTCTTACATTGGGAGTATAAACAATAATTAATATTTCCCATTGATTGACTACGTAAATTCATACAACTAACTTTTCGTTATTTGATAATTGTATCAGTCGGTAAGATTACCCTACTATCTGTTAATCTTGTATAACAACCACTCTACACGGTGCGCCATCACAGTCCTTCAGCTTCAGCGGCAATGCGATGAATTTAACATGCTTCGCAGAAATCTGATTGAGGTTAGCAAGGTTCTCGATTATCGGGATTCCCTCTGCCAAAAGAATCTTGTGAACCACATTACCTTTAGATCCAGGCACCTCTATTGAAGTGGCATCGGTGGCGTAACTTGCAATCTGCTTTTTTACCAACCACCTGGCAGCTTCAGCGGAAAGGGCAGGACAATTTTCGTTGTATGCCGGGGTACCATACTGCTTGTAGATTCCGGTAATCAGGAGAAGAATAACACCAGAGTGAATAACTTTTTCGTAAGATTGAAGATCGGATAAAGTGATATTGGCGAGATCATTACGATCTGTTATATCCACAACCACTGCATCGCCGATAAGGTGCGCCATGGAAAGATTATCTACAGTTCGAGCCCCAGTGAACACGTGTCGCGGTGCATCGATATGCGTCCCTGCGTGGGAGACAAAACTGATTTTGGACACGTTGGCTCCCTCATTCTCAACCGTAAGATAGGGAATAATCTCAGGATGTGGGAGTCCTGGATACATAACAGTCTCACTAGAGAGGGGATACGTCAAATCAATTATTTTTTCAATATTATCATTCGTTTGTGAGGACAATTTTGACACTTTCTCCACCTCCCATGGCAATCTGCATTCCTTCAAGAGCCTTCTCAAGAGGCATCGTATGTGTCACTAGGGATGTAACATCAACCTTTTTGCTCTTTATCATCTCTATAGCTGTACCGAAATCCCACTGTGTTGCGTGTTCGCCAATGATCTCGAGTTCACCGATGATGACCTTTCGAAGTTCAATAGTAACCTTATCGGTTGGTACCCCGACCTGCACCACGCGTCCGCCTGGCCGGGTAACAGCAATAGCTTGCTCTATGGTCTTACTCAGGCCGGCAACTTCAAAAGTTATATCTGCACCTACCCCGTTGGTAAGTTCCATCACTACAGCTTCTAAATCCTCTACAGTTGGATCAAGAACCCTGTCGATTCCATTATCTATAGCCATCTGACGGCGCCTAGCATTAATCTCACTTACCACCACAAAACTTGCACCTGAAAGTGCTGCTACTCTAGCCACATGCTGACCCATGGGTCCGGCACCGATAACAACAACAGTATTTCCAACCATCATTCTAGATCGGTGTACCGCCCGTACTGCGCAAGCAAGAGGTTCCACACCAACAGCCTCCATAGTTGAAACTGAATCTGGTACAAGACTACACCGGTCGGCAGGAATTACCATGTATTGGGCAAACGACCCATCCATGGTTACTCCTAAATGGCCGATTTCTGCACAGATATTTTCCTCACCGCGCAGACACCAATAACACTTCCCGCATGGAATATGAGGCTCAGCGCAGACTCGACTACCTACCTGTATATCAACACTCACCTGAGGGTATCTCTGTTTAAACTCAACCGCAGATCCTATTTCTACTACTTCACCGACGAACTCATGGCCCATAGTAACCTTATTGATCGGTGCCTTACCTATCCAGTCGCCATGAGTATAAATATGTAG
>CAYZUR010000295.1:0-2986 GCA_964481535.1 uncultured Spirochaetaceae bacterium
TTCAATTGATGCATTCTACTCAATCCCATTATCTATGCATAAAAACAATAAGATATTGGAATATTACATAATTCATAAGATAGGCGTTAAAAGAATCTCTCACTAGCTAAGATTCTTCTAACACCTTTTTATGTACCTTTACTCTAAGCCCAATAAGCTCATCATAACACTTTGAAGTATTAGTATCTATCACAGAAGAATGAGGACACTACTGGAGGAATTAAAAGGAATGATTCCTCTAGAGATGATTGTAGGTACTACATTCCAATAGGAGTTTTTCACTATAGCGATCGATGAATATCTGTAATAGATTATATAAGCAGCACCCTAGCAATAACCGTTACATATAGAGAATGGAATAAAGGGAAACAATTACCCTAATTTTATCATAAATACATATTAGATAAAATCTGTATATCTTGATCAAAATCATGCCATGTTTCTATTTTTCCAAAGGAGTAACACGTAATAGGCCATAATGTAGTTGCTATGATTTTCTAATCATGTAATTATAATGTTCAACAATATAGACAAATTCGATAATAAGTCTTATAATATGAACATTATGGGACAAAAAAAACAAATACTTCTTCCATCTGTAGAGCGACGCCTTGCTCAGATGGGAGATCAGATTAAATTAGCTAGGCTCAGAAGACGAATATCTGTAACATTAGTAGCCCAGAGGGCCAACATTAGCAGATCTACCCTTTGGGCAATCGAAAAAGGATCTCCCTCTGTATCAATGGGAGCATATGCACAAGTGCTGCTAGCTATCGGTATAGTCGATGATCTGTTGTTAATAGCAAAAGATGATATACTAGGGAGAAAACTGCAAGATTTGAACCTTCCTATAGGCAAGAGAGCCCCTAAGAGGGATTCATGAAAGAAAAGCTAATTTATGTTTATGCACACTGGCAAGGAATGGAATTACCTATACTTATAGGCACGTTAGCTACACAACAATCTCACAAAGATGAAGTCTTCTCATTCTCTTATGATACCCATTGGCTTTCTTCTCATGCTTCCCTCTATTCTCTTGACCCAGATTTACAATTGTTTGAAGGTAGACAGTATCCCCCATTTTCAAAAAGTACTTTTGGATTATTTCTTGATTCCTCTCCCGACAGATGGGGCAGAACATTGATGCAGCGGCGGAATGCAATGCTTGCTAGATCTAGTAATAAAAAGTATACCCCCTTAAGAGAAAGTGACTACCTTTTAGGAGTTCACGATGTTGCTAGGATGGGTGGCATAAGATTTTCTCTTTGCAAAGATGGACCTTTTATCACAGAGGACTCACCTTACTCGAGTCCTCCAATGACTCGATTGAGAGAATTGGAATATGGAATTTCTAAAATAGAGGCAGGTACAGATTCTGATGAAGAGATAAGATGGTTAGCCCAATTAGTCGCTCCTGGTTCTT
The DNA here is from genome assembly GCA_964481535.1 of uncultured Spirochaetaceae bacterium. Taxonomy (GTDB): domain Bacteria; phylum Spirochaetota; class Spirochaetia; order Sphaerochaetales; family Sphaerochaetaceae; genus SABI01. The sequence continues at coordinate 1,424 of CAYZUR010000295.1, forward strand.
CTTTGGGAGGAGCAAGACCAAAAGCTACTGTTGTTGACGAGAGAGGTAATCTTTGGATTGCTAAGTTTCCTTCAAAAAATGATACATATGATAGTGGCGCTTGGGAAATGGTAGTTCACGAATTAGCAACTAATGGGGGAATCGATGTTCCCGCTGCTTCATGTATGAGATTTTCTTCGCATGGAAGCACGTTTCTCGTACAGCGATTCGACCGAAGTGTTACAAAAGAGCGGCTTCATTTTACCTCTGCAATGGCTCTCCTTGGTAAACAAGATGGTGAAACGGATGCTAGTTATCTAGAACTAGCAGAATTTATTCACAGAGCAAGTTCTGCTCCTAGTAAAGATCTACATCAATTATTTAGAAGGATTATCTTCAACATAGCTGTCTCTAATAGTGATGACCATTTAAGAAACCATGGATTTTTATTAACCAAAACTGGGTGGAAACTTTCCCCAGCTTTTGATCTTAATCCAGTACCATCATCCTACAATCTCACTCTTGCTATTGATGAGGTCAACCACTCTCTAGACTTCTCTCTTGCACTCAAACAAGCTCATTTTTATCATCTAAACGAAAAAGAAGCTTCCGCTATAATAGAAGAAGTAAAAGATTCAGTAAGTGGGTGGAGAAATATTGCAAAAGATTATGGTCTTAGTGCATCACAGTGCTCAACCATGGAAAGCGCATTCAGCCTCTAAAACAATTGGAACTCGTTACATATAGCCATTATCATTGCCAATAGTGGCTCATTCTCTTTTGAATAAGATGAATGCTCTTATCTTTAGTCCCTCCTCCCTCTTGTGTAATAAAATACCTATTTTTTTATGTATTAACAGTTTTATTGCATCATCATATGAAGCAATTCAAGCTTATTGATTCTTCTTCTCAATTCCAACATTACAAAACAAGCCCTAATGCTATTACATGAGAGAATTAGAAGAACTGCTAAAGATGAAAATAATCTCAATATGGAAATTATTGATTGAAGCCTTTCGTTTATGGAACAATTAATGAGAACTTGGGAGTGATAAACTATTCACCTTGCCTAATATGTTCTCCTAATTATTTACTATCTTATTGATTAAAGACTTCTATCATTCCCCCATCATGAACTGATGGGATAATAGAATGAGCTTTTTGTAATACTTCACTGAGAGCATTTTCTGGTGCGTAAAAGGTATCTACATAGTCTATCATTGAAAGATCTGTAATCGAGTCTCCTGCCCCTAGAATTTTCATTTCATTTGAATTTTCAACTAAGGATAGTAGCTTTTGTATCGTCTTTCCTTTACTCACCTGGCTTGAAACAATTTCAAAGAATCTTCTTGAAGCAAGTTCAGCATGAAAGAGATCTTGAGAGATATATTTCTCTTTTACCCTTTGCAACTTTAATGGATCGTGTGATGTTAAAAGAACTTTCAATAAGGGCTCTGTTGGAATATCACTAATCTTCTTTCCATTTCTGTCAGCTAACAGCGCTCTAGTAGAAAACACTTCATTACTCCTAAGAGTATATGTGTGATACACAGTTGATACAGAAACACTAATCTCTTCATCTTC
>CAYZUR010000296.1:0-2983 GCA_964481535.1 uncultured Spirochaetaceae bacterium
TAATAAAAGAACATGCAACGAGGATGAGTGAATTACTCTTAATTGAGGGATTTGCTCGATGTGATTTCTTTTATCAAAAAGAGACACAGAGCATCTTTTTTAATGAAATTAATACAATCCCTGGTCTCACCAATACAAGTATTTATCCCCTCCTTATGGAGGAGATTGGCTATCCCCTAGGAGATCTCCTCACCCTCCTCATTTATCAAAAATTAGGAGAAGAATAAGAGAATGGAGAGTGTATGGTTTCATGTAGATATGGATGCATTTTATGCATCTGTTGAACAACTCGATACGCCATCCTTTCGCAATAAACCTGTAATTGTCGGGGGAGTGAGTAACAGAGGCGTTGTTTCTGCCTGCTCCTATGAAGCAAGAGCATTCAAAGTTCACTCAGCTATGCCAATATTCATGGCAAAGAAATTGTGCCCTCATGGGATATATGTTCCTACTCGCATGGCTCGCTATGTAGAGGTGAGTAAGCACATATTCTCTATTCTCACCACGTTTTCCCCAACTGTACAACAAATTTCAATTGATGAAGCTTTTTTAGATATGAGTGGCACTTCTCGCCTATTTGGAATACCTAGAGAAGCTGGAGCTCTGTTAAAAAAACGAGTGTATGATGAAACAGGCCTCATCATAAGTGTGGGAATAGGTTCTTCTAAACTCATTGCCAAGCTCGCTAGTGATTATGATAAACCAAATGGATTGTGTAGAGTCTCTAAAAGTAAAGAGATTCAATTTATTGACACTATTAGCTTAAAGAAAATTCCAGGCATTGGGAAAGTAATGCTTAAAGAGCTGAGTAAATATAATATTACTACCACAATTGAATTGAGAGCGTATCCCCTTGAGCAATTACAAAAGAGATTTAGTGAAATTACAAGTAACTTTTTATACAATGTCTCTCGGGCAATAGATCCAGGATTGTATCACAGTGAGTCAAAAAGTCACTCCATTAGTAATGAAACTACCCTCCATGAAGATACCACAGAGATTAAGATACTCACCTTTCACCTCCTTGAACTAAGTCAAAAAGTGATGTTCAGAGCACTATCTGAAAAAGTTCACTCTTCAACTGTAGCCCTAAAGATTCGTTATGCTGATTTCTCTTATTCCTCTAGTCAAACCACCTTCTCTTCTCAAATTTTCTCTGCAGAAGAAATTTATCATGCCACAATCTCTCTTTTAATGAAGAAATGGGATAAGAAAACACCGATTAGACTCATTGGTGTCGCCATGCAAGATGTAAAAAAGGGAGAGATGAGTGAACAAGGGGAGCTCTTTGACGATGCCTATCAAAAGAAAAGAATGGTTGAAAAAGCAGTACTTGCCCTCTCTGACAAAGGCTCCTTTATCACAAAAGCAACTACCCTAGAATATAAAGATCAAGAGTAACTCTTCTATTGCATAGGATGAGTCTAATTTGTTAGAGTATGGATCAAGCTCTCATAATAAAAGAGGTATCCCTCAATGGCCCTTCATATCGTCCTTTTTGAACCTGAAATCCCACAAAATACTGGAAACATTGCCAGAACATGTGCAGCTATTGGGGCCTCTCTCCATCTTGTTCACCCACTAGGATTTAATATTGATGAAAAAAGTGTACGTCGAGCTGGCTTAGATTATTGGAAAGATGTAATGATAATAGAACATGAGAGTATTGAATCCTTTCTCAATGAGCATAAAGAATCAAATCTGTGGTTTTTTACCACTAAAAGTGAAACACTCTACACAAATGCAGAGTTTGAAGAAGAATCCTACATCATATTTGGAAGAGAGAGTCGAGGGATTGAAGAATCAATTTTAGTAGATTATCCTACTGCATGTATACGAATTCCGATGCTTGATGAAACTCGGAGCCTTAATTTATCAAATAGTGTAGCTATTGGTGCCTATGAATGGCATAGACAACACCAATTTCACCATCTACAAACAAAAGGGGCTTTACACCGTCTTAATTGGAATAAAGGAGAAAAGTGATGAATACTATTGGCTTTATTGGATGTGGGAATATGGGAAGTGCAATCATTGCTCAATTAGCACCATCTAAAGAGTACACTATCCTCGCCTATGATGCTGTACATAGCGTTGCTGAATATGTGGCTAAAACATATAAGGTAGAGAGTAAAAGTTTTGATGAAGTGATGGAAGAGTCAAGCATCATTATTCTTGCGGTAAAACCACAAATACTCCCCTCTTTATATGAAAAGTTAGGACAATATAATTATAAAAAATATATCAGTATTGCAGCAGGAGTTACCCTTACTACACTCACCACTCACTTACACACATCTGATGTAGTGAGATTCATGCCTAATATGGCCGCATCTATTTCAAAAAGTGTTACAGCCATGGCCCATGGTAGTGATTGCGATAAAGAGTTTGTACAGATAGCGACAATGATAGGAGAAAGCTTTGGACAAGTTCATCCCCTCCCTGAATCCCTTTTTGCCCCTTTCATCGGCATCAGTGGCTCTGGTATTGCGATGATGTTTTCCCTATTTCATAATATGGCTCAAGGAGCTGTATACAGTGGACTTTCCTATGCAACAGCCATCTCTATTATTGCAGATACTGCCATCAGTGCAGCCGAATTGATCAATGAAACGAATGAGCATCCAAGTCAACTTATTACAAAGGTCTGTAGCCCAGGTGGAACAACAATAGAGATGATGAGGGCATTAAGTGATGCTTCCTTTGAAAGTGCTGTCATGGATGGTGTCATCCAAGCAGCAAGTAAAGCGAACCAATTAGATAAAAATAACTAACAATAGATGTAAGAAGGTAGAGAATGATTGATGTAAAAGAGTTACGAGAGAGAAAAGAAGAAATTGCTCAAAATATTATTAACAGAGGGATGAAAGTAGACTTAGATAAAATTCTAGACCTCCAAGATAAGAGATCAGAGTTACTTCTACATAGTGAAAACATTCGACGATTTAGAAATGAAAATGCTCAGAAGATGAAATCTAAACTC
>CAYZUR010000297.1:0-2965 GCA_964481535.1 uncultured Spirochaetaceae bacterium
TTGTGTTTCTGTCGTATGTACCTTTGCTCAAAACCCTAAAATGATGATAGGACGCTCTCCATTTACAAAACCTCTATTAACGCAACGGATTACTAACAATCTTTATCAATCCTTAGGGGTAGAGAAAGTAGTAGTGATTGACTTTTCCCCTGATTTCAGTAAACTAACAGGTGAAGAATTTATTGCTAAACTTGCATCACTTTTTGATGTGAGAGCGATAGTTGTTGGTGAAAATTTTCGTTGTGGTCAGCGTGCTGATACTACACCTAAAGAAATTTCTTATTTCCTAGGAAAATATACCAATGATGCTTTCATGATGGTACCAGATATGTATCGTTTAAAAGACGGTACTAATTATAGCAGTACGCTTGTTCGTGCTAAAATTATAGAGGGCAAAGTAGCTGAAAGTTCAGCGTTGCTCGGGAGAAATTATTCATTAGACTTGGTCCATATACCTTCCAGGAAAGATGGATGTCCTCCGAATGTTTCGATAGGTTCTTTTGTACAACTCCTGCCGCCACCAGGGGAATACGAAGCTCTTTTGATTTGGTACGATTCTTCTACTTTTAAGGTATTGTGTTGTATAGATGAAAAATTCTTAACAATTACATGTAGAGATGAACTTAAAAGAATTGAATTGTCTCTTTCAAAGAGAGACCCTACACGTTACGATAGATTAGAATTTATAAAGGAGTTATCAATTAAAGATGTTAACTAAAGAAATTAAGCAAGAAATTGTTGAAAATTATGGTGGGGTAGTAACCAACACAGGTTCAGCTGAAGCACAAGTTGCTCTCCTCACAGCTCGTATTAAAGACTTACAAGGTCACTTTAATAAATTCCCTAAAGATCACTCAAGTAGAAGAGGGTTGTTAAAGATGGTTGGTAGAAGAAGAAGACTTCTTAAATATATTAGATTAAGTGATGTGAATCGATACCGTGACCTCATTCAACGTCTTGAGTTAAGAAAATAATGAATGCATTGTAGAACAATAGTGTTTCAGCCTCTAAGTATCCTTATATATGGGGAAACTTGAGGCTGTTTTGTTATTGTTAAAATTAGAAGAAAAAAAGAAAAGAAAAGAAGTAGGAAGAAATGAACATTAAAAAAGTAGAAATTAAACTTAGCAACGGCACCTTAGTACTAGAAACAGGGAAATTGGCCAAACAAGCCAACGGATCAGTATATGCCTCCTTTGGAGGAAGCGCAGTATTAGCAACTGTCTGTAGTGGTCGCGCTCCAGAAACTCCACTTGATTACGTCCCATTACAAGTAGAGTACAATGAAAAATATTATGCAGCAGGAAAGATTCCTGGTGGTTTCTTAAAAAGAGAAGGAAGACCTAAAGACAAAGAAATTCTTGTCTGTAGACTCATTGACCGCCCTATGCGTCCTCTTTTTGATAAAGCATTCGGAAGAGAAATACAGATAGTTCCAACTGTAGTTTCATCAGACATGACAAATCCACCAGACATTATTGCAATGATTGCCTCCTCGGCTGCAGTGACAATTAGTGACATCCCATTTAATGGTCCTACTGCTGCTGTAAGAGTTGCTCTCATTGGAGATGAATATGTTATTAACCCAACATTTAGCCAAATTGAAGAGGCTTTATTAGAAATTATCGTTGCTGGTACTGAAAAAGGTATCACTATGGTTGAAGGTGGAGCTAAACAAGTATCTGAAGAGATGATGCTTAAAGCTATTGCAACTGCAGAACCTGTGATTGCTGACTTATGTAAGATTCAAATAGAACTTGCTAAACTAGCAGGAAAAGTAAAACTTCCTGTCATAGAAATTAAAGAAGACCTCTCTTTCTTAGATCCAATCAAAGAATTTGCTTATCCTCTTTACAAAGAAGCATCTTTTGTAATAGGGAAAATGGAACGTTACGCTGCATTAAACGAAGTAAAAAAACTCGTTGTAGAAAAATTTGAAACAGAATTAGAAAAGAGTGGCAAACCAGAAAAAGTATATAGTATGTTTGAAGACCTCGAATACTCTATCCTAAGAGATTCTATCCTTAATAAAGGGGTACGAACTGATGGAAGAAAAGTAGATGAAATTAGACCTATTAGCTGTGAAACAGGACTTCTTCCACGAACTCATGGATCTGCTCTTTTCACTCGTGGTGAAACACAAGCTCTTGCAACAACGACATTAGGTAGTACCAGAGACGAACAAATGTTCGATACAATTGATGGTGAAAAATCTTATTCTAATTTCATGCTCCATTATAACTTTCCTCCATTTAGTGTTGGAGAGACTGGAAGACTTGGAACAGGAAGAAGAGAAATTGGACATGGGCACTTAGCTCAACGAGCTATTGAAGGAATTTTACCTTCAAAAGAAGATTTCCCCTATACCGTTCGTGTTGTTTCAGAAGTTCTTGAATCTAACGGTTCTAGTAGTATGGCAAGTGTTTGTGGTGGATGTTTATCCCTTATGGATGCAGGTGTTTGTATTAAAGAACCAGTAGCCGGTATTGCTATGGGACTTATCACAGAAGGTGAAGACTACAGTAAGTATGTCGTACTTAGTGATATCCTTGGTGAAGAAGATCACCTAGGGGACATGGACTTTAAAGTTGCAGGAAGCAGAAAAGGAATTACTGCATTCCAAATGGATATTAAAATTGCTGGTGTTACTAGTGAGATTATGGCTAAAGCACTCTCTCAAGCAAAAGAGGGGAGAATGCACATACTAGGCATCATGGAGGAGACTCTTAAAGTACCTCGAACTGAAATTTCTCAATATGCTCCTAAAATCTTAACAATCAAAGTTGACGAAGATAAAATTGGTGCAGTTATTGGTACCGGTGGCAAGACTATTAAAGGAATTGCTGAACAAACTGGAGCTGAAATAAACATCGACAATGATGGAACAGTTACTATCTATGGCAAGAATGCAGAGAGTGCAACAAAAGCCCTTGATTTAGTAAAATCTATTGTTGAAGAGCCAGAA
>CAYZUR010000298.1:0-2961 GCA_964481535.1 uncultured Spirochaetaceae bacterium
GAATACACCCCCACACCTCATAATGCCTCCGCACACCCAGACACTCACGCCCCATAATGCGCCCCCTGAAGATGCCCGCACATTAAATGGATGGGAACTTTGGGTCGAACGAGATAATGCGGCCCCCTTAGAACTTGGGGAATTTTATGTTGCAGATCTAATGGACTCATCTATTATTGTAGATGGTCTAAAGGTCGGTTTCGTAAAGGCAATCCTTGATGGACCTCAATCCCTTTTACTTGAAGTAACTCATGGGGACGATAAAAAAGTCTCATTAGTTCCATTTATGGCTCCGTTCATCGGGAGCGTAGATATTGAGAAGAAAGAGATTGAATTACTTATTGCGGACTTACTTTTATGAATTTTGAGATTCTCACCCTGTTTCCAGAAATTGTTGATTCTTTTTTTACACAATCGATTATGGCAAAAAGTGTAGAAAGTAATAAAATATCATACGATATTATTAACTTTAGAGACTTTGCCCTCGATAAACACCGCACCTGTGATGATAATCCCTACGGGGGAGGAGCTGGGATGGTTGTAAAGCCAGAACCCTTAGGGGCGGCCCTTGAGAGTATTGATGCAAAGAATAAAAGAGTTATCTATGTGACACCGAGTGGGAAAAAATTCACTCAAGAGTATGCTGCTTCTTTGTCAAAAGAGAGTGATCTTGTTATTATTTGTGGAAGGTATGAAGGGATTGACCAAAGAATCATAGACCTATATGTTGATGACGAGATTTGTATTGGTGATTATGTGATTAGCAGTGGTGAAGTAGCTGCTCTGGTGGTTGTTGATGCAGTGTATCGCCTTGTAGATGGAGTTATTAATAGTGAATCATTAGTAGAAGAGAGTTTTACTGATGGATTATTAGAATATCCTCACTATACAAGACCCGTAACCTATTGCTCTAAAACTGTTCCTGATGTATTATTGTCGGGTCATCATGCGAATATTGAAAAATGGCGTATGGAAAAAAGAATTGAAAAGACGCGAGCCATGCGTCCTGATTTATTAAAAGAATAATGGCAAAATAGAAATTAGTTAAACAGAAACCATATATTGCGAAGGGGACTTAAGAAGATGGATGTGATTAAAGCAATCGAAAGTGAACAAATGAAAGATAATGTAGGCGGATTTCGAGTAGGAGATACTGTCAAAGTTTATTTTAAAATTAAAGAAGGCGATAAAGAAAGAATTCAGATTTATGAAGGTCTTGTTATTGCATTTAATAATGGTGGAATTCGAAAAACTGTAACTATACGAAAAAATTCATATGGTGTTGGAGTTGAAAGAATTTTCCCTGTTCATTCACCAAAAGTTGAGAAATTTGAAGTAACACGACGTGGTCGAGTAAGAAGAGCTAAGCTCTACTATATCCGAGGTAAAATCGGTAAAGCTGCTAAAGTTCCAGAACTCATCATCAAAAAAAGATCATAGTTTTTATTTGAATGAATATGTTACTCATCAAAGGGGCAGTTTTACTGCCCTTATTTGTGTTTGTTGACGAAATCTTGCATTATGTCTAGAATTGCAGTAGAGTATGATTGTGCAAGGAACTACTATATATAGGGAAGTGTAAGCTGATATGGCAAAACAAGAGAATGGGAATAAAGAACAACAAAAATTTAGCGAATTAAGCCCCAAAAAAAGACGGAAGCGTAATAAGCAACAACAACTCAAAAAACAACAGCCAGAGAATACTATACAAAAGAGCTCTCCAGTTAAGAAAAAAAGACCACCTATGAATCACTTGGCACCCATTAAAGTACCTAAAGTACAAGAACCTCATCTTCTCTGTGCAATATGTAGTAAACCCATTCTTGCAATTGCTCAAGCAATCAGTGGACCTGAGATAAATGAAGTGAGTCACTTTGATTGTGTCTTATTGAAAATAGCAGAAGACGAAAAAGTAATGCCACCTAGAAAGGTTTCCTACATAGGGAAGGGGACATTTGCAATTGTTGATACTGACGAAGAAGGGCATCTCGTTTTTACAAAAAAAATAATCTATGAAACAGCAGAACACTTTGACTCTTATAAGAAATTTGTAGAAGCACAAAAGAGGTAGAAAGATGGAACAGATAGTAAAAGCAATGTTACCAGGTACTTTTGATCCTCCGACTCTTGGTCACATCAATCTCATTGAGAGAACAAGTAACCTATTTAGTTCCCTTGATGTGGTTGTCGCTGATAATATTAATAAAGTATGTTTGTTTTCTGCTCAAGAGCGCTTAGAGATGCTCAAAGAACTCACCGCTACTTTTAAAAATGTACATGTTTTTATTCACAATGGGTTGATTGTTGATTATGCAAGAAAAAACGATATATCTGTTATGGTCAGGGGAGTGAGAGCTCTTGTAGACTTTGGATATGAATTTGAACTTGCAATGACCAATAAACAACTTTATCCCTCTCTTGAAGTCTTGTTTTTACCAACAGACCCAAAGTTTTTTGTCCTACGATCTTCGGCAATAAAAGAGATGGCTGCTTATGGGGCAGACATTAGCACTATGGTGCCAAAAATTGTTAGTGAATCTCTCTCACATCGCATTAAGTTGTTGACATAAAATGGCAATTTCGTTATTCTCATCAAAGCACTTTTACCAATAAAGAGGTTAATATTATGGCTGTACCTAAACATAAGACGTCAAAATCAAGAGCTGCTAGCAGAAAATCTGTTAACATGCGCATTGCATCTCCCACATTATCTGTATGTGGCACTTGCGGAAATATCGTAGTACCACATAGAGTATGTCCAAAATGTGGATTTTACCGAGGAAAACAAGTTATTGAAACTGAAAAAATGGCTTAAACTATAGACTTAGCTCTCACCTATTTAGGAGGAAATGTTATGGATTCAAATGAAGTATTTGAAAAAGTTAAAAATTTAATTGCAGTAAAACTAGAAGTAGAAGTTAGTAAAATTAACCTAGATTCATATTTTTGTAAAGATTTATT
>CAYZUR010000299.1:0-324 GCA_964481535.1 uncultured Spirochaetaceae bacterium
CAGAATGTTTTCAGTAAAATGAGATTTCACTACTAGCCTTGAAAACAGCCATAATTTATCACAAGGAATTGCATAACCTATCTCTATTGGTGTTTAAATGAAAATTTAGTATACTCACTTCTATATGGAAAAGTTAAGTAATGTTGTACTTGTTCTAGGAGCCTCAGATCGTCTTGGTAGAGCTATTGCACTACATTTGTCTGAATGTGGGTATGATATAATCATCCATTATCATGTAGATGAAACAGGAGCTAGAAAGACTCTTTCTATGATAGAAAAGAGTGGGGGTGTTGCGTCTCTCCTTCAAGGTGATATTACAAAGAG
>CAYZUR010000299.1:334-2960 GCA_964481535.1 uncultured Spirochaetaceae bacterium
CATTAAGGTGCTGTTTACTACTCTTTCTTCTCTCTCATCTCTTTGTTCCATTGTTAATTGTACCTCTGTGTTTGTTGATGCATCAATTGATAGTATTGATGAAGATCGTTTTGACACTGATCAAGCTATTCATCAAAAATCTCCTTTCTTTCTATCTCAAGCATTATATCGCTATTCGAAAGAACACAATCTCTACACATCCCTTATTCATCTCACCGATGCTGGGATTAATCATCCAGGAATTAAACGACCTTCTTATTATATTGCTAAAAGTGCATTGGAGGCCCAGATAAAGATAGTAGCCTTAGCAGTTGCCCCATATGTCAGGATTAATGGAGTGGCTCCTGGATTAATCATCTCTAATAATGAGAAGGAAGAGGCCTATTTTAAGAAAAGAGAAGAAGAGATTCCCCTTAAAAGACTCGCCACTATTATAGATGTCGCCTCTGTTGTTAAGTTTTTAATAAAGAATAAAGCAATAACAGGGCAGATTATTCGAGTTGATTCAGGAGAGTCTCTCCTATAGAAGGTGTTGATAAGTATATTGGGTGATTATTAGATAAAGAATGGTTACTCCACCTTTTCAATGTGCTAAAAATACAGTATTTATTAGGTAACTAACAAAGATAAGGATATTATTTATGAAAAAATCAATCTTTTGGGTCTCATTCTTTTTTATACTTCAATCAGTCGCATCACTATCTGCTGTAGATATTGATTCGTTGATTGAAAGTGCAAAACAAGAGAGTGAAATCTTACAGATGTATACGCTGAACAAGAAATCAGGAGAATTAAGTCTTCAAGTGGGTGATGCTACAGATACAACCGGGGTTACCGTGAGTGGTGGAGTTGGATATCAAGGAAGTGATACTACTTCTACATCACCAATTGTTGAGAGAATTTCAGGTAAAGTTGGCTTAGACGTAACCCTCCCTAATGATCAAAAGACAACTATTAACTTTTCTACTGGGAATATTAATTATTACATCGCTGATCAAGACTTCTTAGTGTCTCCTACTCTTGGTGTTTCTCACACCTTCATCACGTCTGATAACGGTGAAACATTAGAAGACCTTCAAACTGGAAAGAATTCACTAAATATTGAATATGCATACAGAGTGAATGAATCTAATTTTGTCTCTTCAATCTATAGCAAAATAAGTGAAATAGTGAATGTTGAAAAGAGCCTTATCTCAAGCGAGAAAGATATTATTACTCTTCAAACTATTATGGATAACACTATCACTCTTGGCACCTATACCACCGATAGTGTGAAATATAAATCATACGAACTACAGATGAAAAATTATAATAGAATGAAGCAAAATTATGAGAAGCAACTTGCTATTCTCACTAAACAATTCAAGCAAATTACAAATTCTGAATATAGTGCAATAGACATGGTTGAGATTCCCACGCTCTCATTTACTCCACTCGCTATGGGAAACACTAAAGTAATCCTCTCTTCTCTTGATGTAGAAATCGCTAAAGAACAACTAGCTTTGTATAACAGAAGGAATGTGAGCGGAACTGCTGGAAGTACTGTTCCCTCTTTCAATGTGAGTGGAGATGCCGGATTTAATTATGATTATACCCTGACTAATTCAGTAGATTATTCTATTGGAGCGGGGGCTTCCTATAATGGTTCTTCCTTTGCTCTCTCATCTCGAGTAGACCTCGGGATTGATTCAAGTGGCGTTACCCCTGCTCTCTCTGTATCAGGATCTTGGTCTAATAATGCTAATAGTAAAAAGATTGTTATCGAAAGAGCTTCATTAGAAAATAGTGTTACCATAAAAGAGTTAGAATATACTCAAGCGTTATTAGATTACCAAATATCTTCACAATCTTTGAGTAGCGACGTTTTCAACTATGAAAATGAAGTAAGTGAGTTCAATCAAAGTAAAGAATTTAACTTGTCAGTGTTAGAGACACAAACCCAAGCCTATGCATTGGGCCTTTCTAAAGAGAGTGATGTGTATAGTGCAAGGGTAACTATTGCCCTTGATGAAAAACAAGAACAACTAATTGCCCTTAAAGGGCGAGTATTAGCTGAACGCATTAAGAGTATGCAGTATTAACAAAAATAGGGAGCTATTAATATGATGAACAATAAAAAAGATAAAAGTGGTGTAAAAGATACATCTCAAATGACAACAGAAGAGAGAGTAAAGCTAAGTCTAATGAAAAGGAAAAAAAGAGCCTTAAATAAGAAAATCATTACCCTTATTGTATGGCTAATAATCATTGGCCTCATTGCATTTACCATTGTTACCTATCAGCGAAGTGGACAATGGTGGTGGACCCCATCTAATGCAGTAGATAATGCTGCTGTTGTGGCAAAAGAAATTACAGTAGAAGAGCTCACTATTACTCAAACAATAGATTTAAGTGGTATTGTTGAACCCTATGATATTCAAAGAGTAGTATTTCGTAGCACAGGTGCTGTAACTGGAGTATTTGTGAAAGAGGGAGATAGTGTAACAAAAGGTGACCTACTAGCAACCATTGATGACACCTCTCAACAATATGAAATTGCAAATATTCAGAATATGATTAAATCAGCAAAGTTAGAAGGATCTGTAAGCCAAGTAGAACTCTATGAAATGCAGCTTAAACTAAGACA
>CAYZUR010000300.1:0-2959 GCA_964481535.1 uncultured Spirochaetaceae bacterium
GCCTCGTGAGGCCTTGGAAGTTCTTAGTACCTTTGGTGGGTATGAGATAGCTACGATGGTTGGGGCAATGATAGAAGCTGCTAAAAAGAAAATGGTAATTATTATTGATGGATTTGTTACTTCTAGTGCTCTCCTGATTGCTTCTAGAATTGATTCAAGGGTTACTTCCTCTGTCATAGCGAGCCATACAGGCAGAGAAAAGGGGCACCAGCTGATTCTTACTTCTCTAGGCTTGATGAGTATACTTAATCTTGATTTAAGCCTAGGAGAGGGCAGTGGCGCAATTCTTAGCTGGCCTATTATAAAGATGGCCCTTCATCTTTATCAAAAGATGGAGAGTTTTAGTGAAGCGAAGGTGACAAATTCAGTTGAGCAGATGAAAGAAAAAGGATTAGTAGATGAACACAGATAACCCCAATCCCCTTATATTTATTGTTGGTGGAGCTCGCAGTGGAAAAAGCAGTTATGGGGAAACTCTTATTAGAACCTTCTCATCCCCGAAAGTCTACATAGCAACAGCCGAAGTCTTTGATGAAGAGATGGCTGAACGCGTGGAAAAACACAAAGAGCAAAGAAAGGGAATATTTGATTATACCATAGAAGAACCTCTTAATCTGGCATCTGTTATTAGAGAGAGAAAAGACAATGAAATACTCTTTATTGATTGTTTGAGTGTGTTTCTTGGTAATCTATTTCACCACAACGGAATTAAAGATTCCTATCGAGAATTAGATGAGTTGTATGAAGCCTTAGTTGATAGAAAGAACACAATCATTGTAATAAGTAATGAAGTGGGGGAGGGAATTGTTCCAGATAATGAAGTAGCTCGCTTCTACAGAGATATGAGTGGGTGGATGAATCAAAAGGTTGCATCAAGGGCAACCACTGTGATAAAAATGAGTGTAGGAATACCTCAAGTTCTAAAAGGAGAGCTCCCTTGAAGCATGGAATAGGATTGACAACAGCCTTTCGCACTCTCACCATATTCACTGTATGGGGGAAAGAGAGTGCCTCCTTTGTAACAAGTCTCTATTGGTTTGTTCCAGTTGGGATAACACTTGGAACCCTCTATTATTTCTTTATATATCTCTCTGTCTCCTTATTTTCTCCATTTCTTACAGCATCCTTAGTTGTAGCACTAGGGGCCTACTCTACAAGGGCCTTTCATCTTGATGGACTCGCTGACATGGTCGATGGTTTTGGTGGAGGATGGACAAAGGAGAGAGTGTTAGAGATCATGAAAGACTCATCCATAGGGGCCTTTGGGGCAATTAGTCTTGTTCTATTACTCCTTATTAAAGTGGCAGCTATTACTTCTTTAATTGAGAAATCTTATTCACTCTATATTATCCTAATTGTGATGTTTTCTCGTTTCTTTTTAGTTTTTTTATCTACTGTTGCCCCGTATGCCAGAAAAGAGGGGGGCACTGCACACAATATCGTGGGAGAAGCTAAAAAACGCCATTTGGGAGTTGCTGTGTTACAGATAATTATAATGTCATTGATGCTTTATAGAAATGAGTCCGTAAAAGTTTTGATTATCTTTATGTCAGGTCTTTTCACCTCTCTTTATATCCTCCATAGAGGGAAAAAGAGAATTGATGGGATCACAGGAGATATGTTAGGGGCAGTGTGTGAATTAAGTGAAGCTGTTATGTTGATAGCAGCTTCTATCTAAAAGGTATTGCCAACTTATTGGCAAATAGGCACAATAGGATAAACAACTAATGAGGAGTGTGTAATATGAGAAAAAGTCGTTGGGGAATATTAGGAACCGCAAAAATAGCAAAGAAACAACTTATTCCATCTATACAAAGTAGTGATATGTGTGAAGTGGTAGCTGTTGCATCAAGAGATATTGAAAAAGCAAAACAATATGCTCATTCGACTCATATTCCCACCTTTTATGGCTCCTATGAAGATATGCTAAGAGATGATTCTATAGATATTATTTATATTCCTTTACCAAATCATCTCCATGTTGAATATATTGAACTTGCAATTAAGCATGGTAAACATGTCTTGTGTGAAAAACCTCTTGCCCTGCGTGTAGAAGATGTTGAAAAACTGATTGCCTTACGTGATTCTTCTCATCTTCAAATAGGGGAAGCGTATGCTATGTACCATCAACCTAGATTGAATAAGATCAAAGAAGTCTTATCGAGTGGGGAAATTGGTGAGATAAAAGTTGCACATGGTGTATTCTTTTTAACAAATAACGATGAGCATAATATAAGAAATGCCTATAAAGAGGGTGGTGGTGCCCTTTGGGATATCGGAGTATATCCTATTGCAGTTGGTCGCTACCTTTTTGGTGAAGAACCTGTTGAAGTGAGTTGTGAAATAGAAAATGATCCAAAATTTGGAGTTGACCATTTTACAACAGGAGTTCTTACTTTCCCTAGTGGTGGACGACTTACCTTTGGCTGTGGAATGAAGCAACCTCTTCATACCCATATGAGCGTGTATACCAATTCTCATCGAATTGAAATTGAAAGAACATACCATAGTGATGCCACTACTCGTCAATATTTTGAGATGTTTAGTGATGATTTTCCTCAAGAAGGGGAGCGTGTTAATTTTGAACGTGTTGATCAGTATCGGGCTCAGTGTGAAGCATTCCATAGAGCTGTGTTTAATAATGAACCATTTGCTGGTTCTTTAGAGAATACATTAGCTCAAACAAAAACAATTGTTGCATTATTTAAGGCAGCTAAATCTAAAAAGGTAGAAAGAGTATAGCCCATGGATATGATATGTTTAGATCTTGAAGGTGTTCTTGTACCAGAAATCTGGATTAATGTTTCTAAGAAAACTGGGATTAGTGAGTTGATGATAACAACCCGTGATGAACCAGATTACGATGTGTTGATGAAAAAGAGAATTGAGATTCTTCACTCTCACAATCTCACCTTAACAGATATAAAAGAGGTCATAGCTTCTATTGATCCGCTACCTG
>CAYZUR010000301.1:0-2954 GCA_964481535.1 uncultured Spirochaetaceae bacterium
TCTCATATTTGAGTGGTAAGGAGGTAAACGGTAGATGATATATGATGCCTCAAGGATTGATAGCCAGTTACTTAGTGTAGTAGAAGAGACTCCTACATCATTAGAAAGGGATGTTAGATTAACAATTTGTCCGATTCTTCCAGCGAGAAGTCTTATGAAACTTTCAAATCGAGTAAGGTTTTTTATGTTAGTCAGTAAGTGTACGTCTCGTTCAATATATGTTCTGAAGTAGTTGGAATATATCAAATTAGCAGGAATCTCATCATTATAGAGTCTTGGAAGAAATCCGTTGACAATCATCGTTTCTTTTTGTTGTCTTTCTGGATAATATTGTTGTAGTTCAGATATGGATAATGGAAGAAGATTAAAGACTGCTGTTCTTCCAGCTAATGATTGGGAGATTGCTTCATTGAGCTGTAACTGGTTGCTACCAGTGAGTATATATTGTCCATGCTTTGGGTTTTCATCAGAGAGAACTTGGATCCATGAGAGCAATTCAGGGACTCGCTGGACTTCATCAATGATCATCGGTGGCTTATATATATGAAAAAAAGTCTTTGGATCGTTATTTGCCATAGTCCTTATTTCTGGATTTTCAAGATTGCAATACGTATGATCTGGGAAACAAGCCTTTACTAATGTCGTTTTCCCTGATTGTCGAGGGCCTGTTAATGTGACTATTGGGAAAAGTTTACTTGAGGAAATTAGTTCAGAAGAGAGCTTTCTTGGGATCATCATACCTAATAATAAAACACTGTGGTGTAAATCTCAAGTACGAATTGGAATATGCACTATTAAATAATGAGAAACTTTCTACATGTAAATTTTTTTGAGTGTAAATCTACTAACACGAATGAGAAAATTTTCCATATCATTATTTCATGCGTTTGTCATGATTTAAATATAAACATTGTGCCAGGTAGAAAACTTTGGTACAATGAAAATTGAGATTTCGAATCAATAATGTGAGAAGGATTTGATTGCATAAGGGACATCGTATTTGATGTTTCCTTGGTTCGTATGGAATCGAAGTCTACCATTGATTGGGAGAGTAATGGGTTTCAACTCGTCCTAGGGTTAAAAAACGCATTAGAAGCTATAGAGCTTTTTCAGCTTTTCAATTTTAAATAATTCTTACCGATATATTTATGCCTGGACTTACTAGGTTAGATATAGAACGGTGATTTTTTTTGGTTCAAAAGTTATTTCTCACCAAAGGTTGTATAGAAAAGGGGATAGGAGTGTGTATTCCCTCCTATCTGGCAAATGAGAAGGGTAGCAAACCAGTTGGTTCCCCAAAGGAGTTATTAGATGAGTAAGGCTAAGAAAATTTGTGTGCTTGGGAGTTTAGCTATATTATTGGTATTTTCTACAGGATGTGCTTTGTTTGGACCGAAACTTCATGGGGACACCCATGTGTTAAAAGCTGTTGACGGCGCAAAACAGATACAAGCAACAAAAGAAGGAAAAGAGGTTAATGAAAAACTGATAGAGCTATTCAATACTGAATTTGTATTGGCTTATCAGGAAACCGATCAGGTAATCAGTTCAGCACAAGCAGATGTTTCTTTGTACGAGAGTATGCCAATTGAGGTCTATGAAGAATTGGCTATGCTATATGAGAGTGTTTCTTCTGTATATGGAGGAGTTATTATCAGTTCAGTTGATTACTCTGCTTTAATAAAGGATTTGGATAAGAAAGCAAGCAAGGCGTTGTTTGAAGCCGCAAAAACTATTAGTCAGAGCTCAGATGATTACGTCAAGATTAAAGATGCAGCCTCATATCTCGAAAAGGCTATTGCATTAAACAGTGAATATGAAGATGAAGCAAATGAGATTCTTATTACTGTGTATATTCGACTTGGTGATAAAAAAGTAGAATCTGTAAAGATCAGTGAAGTCGAAGCTGCTATTTCTTTCTATCACAAAGCATCGGTTATTGACAAGACAAACAAAAAAGCCATAGACAAACTGGCATATGCTGAAGAAAAGCTCCTCGAAGTGAAAGTCTATTCAATTAAGCAAACCATTGAAAGTGGCAAGACCTATAAGGAATTTAATGAGGCATTGAGAACATATAAAGGTCTAGGTAGTGCTGTAGTTGAGAAGTATAAGGACCTCGAAGTCAAACTTATGGAAAAACTCACTGCTGATATTCTTGTCTATATAGGCCCTGGTGTTGATAAGCCTATCCGTTCTCCTCAAGAGTTAGACCGAAACTCACCAAAATGGTCTCGTGGAGATAATGACAATTGGCCTCAAAAGATTGTTACTGAATATAAAAAATTCCCAACCTTAAACATACAGATTCCAACAACCCATACCTATGTACTGGTCCCTGATAAAAATTTTGGAAAGTATTCTTATGATTATGATACAACTACAAGCAAAGAGATTACCGTTGATTCTGCAGATGATGAGGTACAAAGAGCTCTATATAGGACGCTCCTTGAGCAAGACCCCGACAATCTGGAAGCTAAAAATGCTCTGGCAAAAGGAGTCTATGTAAAATTAGAATCTGTTGCAAAACAAACCATAAACGAGATTTATCACGTATATAAGGTTGAAAATGGTACTCCGAAATTGCTACATTCAACAAATCTAACCGTAAATACTAAAACATTTGAGCAGATAAAATTTGTTTCTGGTTCAAAAGCTCCTGTCGAAAAACAAGAAGGCGTTACCTTTACCAATAGTAATATAGCGGGGGAGCCATTTAATTCAGGCAAATTACATAGTTATTTTAACGATATCTCCATTTCGACTCTCTATCAAAGAGCGGTGTTAAATTCCATGACTCCGTATTATAACTATTTATGGTAGTAAGTGATTAAAGTCTTTGGCTTTTGATCATACAATACTAACAGCATCTCCTTTTTCGTTAGAAGAGGGAGATGCTTTTATTGTATGCTCTGCATGGGTAATTACTAGGTGAAAGGTTGTTACAGGTAGCA
>CAYZUR010000302.1:0-2925 GCA_964481535.1 uncultured Spirochaetaceae bacterium
TCACTTGGATTATTTGAACTTGTCTATATTGAAGTGAGAGACGGGAGAATGGTGGATGTAGACTGGGATGCCTTTGATGGAGAGTATGACTATTTAGCATCAAATATTACTATAGAAGAATCAAGTGAACATTACTCTTGGTATGAAAAGGCAAGCCGCGTTAGTGAGGCTCTTAATCAAAAACAATATTACCCACTAAGTTTTACCAATGCAGAAATTGAAAAAATAGAGAATATTGACATCAACACAGACCAATTATATTCTCTTATCATTAAAGCTCTCAACTCAGGACTGATAGAAGATGAACAAGAGCCATTACCAATTGACAATACAATCTATCTAAGAAGAGAATACACAAATACTTCGAGCACCTCACCACTAACAAACGAAAACACTATCACTCATCCATCAGAAATAAACGACTTTGAAAAAGCCATAGAAGAAGAGAAACTCACTCTCTCTATTACCTATCATATAGTCAAAGATCCTCTTGATGGTGGTACATTCACTGTAGAAATACTTTCCCTTACACTCAAAAATCTGGTAAATGAAATAGAATATTCATACACACCGCCCATTGGTCTCATCACACAGCGCTATAAGGTGAGTGGTACCACTAGGGAGAATGTAAAGGTACGGGAAGTTTCAATTATTCGTGATGCCCTCCTAGAAAACCCACTTTCTATTACTCCCACATTATCTGTGACGCCCATTATCACTTTCGAACCTCAAAACATTCTAGACGCCTCCTACTCATTTTCAATAGAAGACGAAAATATTGCATCTATTGAAGGTGATTCAATTATAGCAGGAGACGCTATTGCTTCTACCATCCTCACATTGCATGCAAATAATGGATTCACCAAAGACTTTAATATAGATGTAGAGTACAAGGTAGGAGATGCAGGTCCTTCAAGTGGATACATCTTTTATGATGAGGGAAATTATGATAAAGGAGTACGTTACCTTGAAGTCTCCTTAAATGAATTATTTGCTCTCACTATCAATGATGAGAAATCAGTTTATTCATTTAGTGGGGATGATAAAAGACCAATACCCCTTGAAACACGAGATGAGGTATTTAGTGGCAAAGAGAACACAGCACTCATAGCTTCTTTTTATGAGAGTGAAGAAAATGTAGCTCAGATGTGCCTCGATTATAGTATGATTGGAGTAGATGACTGGCATCTTCCTTCAAAAGATGAACTGTCTGAACTCATTTCTTTTATAACTACACACTTTGGTGAGTATTATAGTCTAGTATTGGACGGGATGAGTTATTGGACCTCAACACATTCTCTCCAATGGGTACATGGTGGAGTCAAGAAGTGAGCACTCAAGAACAAAAGGCTGATGTAGGAGATGATACTCTTCACTCTGTTCGAGCTATTAGACAATTTTAATACATTACAAAGAGAGGAAAAAGGTTCTACTTCTCTCTTTCGTATACAAAAAACTATTCACACTCCTCAGTCTCAATCAATCTAAACAGCTCTTTAGCAGCATCACATTTAAATGGGATTGATGTATCTCTTTGGTGCATTTTTAGGTTGTTGAGACTGTGACAGTCGATATTTATTGGCATTTCACCCTTTGAGTAGTTTCCTCCGATAAAAGCGATAAATGCTGGTATGTATTCTTTGCTATGCGATGGGGTCGTGAAATGATCCCTGCTGACACAGGAGGCCCACCATCGCTGCATCTTGGAGTGATCAAAGTGCATGGAAAGAAAGTCTTCGAAGTTCTGATATGAAAAAAGAAAGTTTGGAATATCGTCAGGCTTTCTCTGATAATTATCCATATCACAATTATCGTTACGCTGATACCTGTCCCAGTCCACCCAAATGATGATTCTTGTCGTTCTATTATCCTTCCTTACTTCCCTATATTTTCTCACGACATGAGTGTATTGACCACCATTTGAAGGTCGAGGAATAAAATTGAGAGGAATCTCTTCCTCCTCAAAATATCGGTTCAGCTCTTGGATATAAGCTCTCTGGGAAGCTCCTTCACATATAATTATTATGGTTTTATTTTGTGCGTACATCAATGACCCCCCATCTTAAATGTATGGGTGAGGGATTCCTGAAAAGTTCCCATCGAGATACTGTTTCCTGAAATTGGTCACATTTCTGACGCCCTTGAAGTCAGATACTCGTTTTAACGTTGTCCCTCTCTTCAAGGTCCTATTCACAATCCCAATCTCAGATACCCTCATCATATCTTGCTCAATGATATCTGTATTGTGTGTGGTGAAAATCAGTTGTGCGTTCGATGTGTTATATCTTCGGTCTTTAAACATTCTTACAATCTCTGCAAACAATAAAGGGTGAAGTGAGTTTCCCAGTTCATCGATAATGAGAATGTTTCCCTTTTTCAGTGTGGTCAATACAACCCCCAGTAAACAGGCAACTCGCTGGGTTCCGAAAGATTCTTCATTAAAATTAAATTGCACCTCGTTTCCAAGGATATCTTCATGGTATGAATTGATCTCAGTCGCTGTTATTTTTTTGTTGGAGATGTTGAGTTCATATTTGTTCCCTGGAAACGTTTTACCCTCTTTTCCTAGTTCATCTTTCTTGTACTCCATTCGTGTGATATCAATATCCAATTTTTGCAGAATTGTGACAATATCTTCAAAAGCTTTTTGTGTATCTTCATCAGAGTTTGTATTCGACAATCTCTCTAATCCGAAAGAGAATGGAAAGCGGTTATCAGTATACACCTCGAGATTATTGATGAGGAAGCTATATGCAATTGACAAAGAGTCGTTTAACCCTGCGTAGTTCTTCCCGACTACGGTGATGAACGGTGTTCTAAACTGTCTCTCTTGGTCCAGGCATTCTACTGAGAAAATGGTATCAAGTTTCTTAGATGGGTATACTTCGGTAGCCAGCACTGCAAATTTAGGGGTCCTATTTGCAA
>CAYZUR010000303.1:0-2912 GCA_964481535.1 uncultured Spirochaetaceae bacterium
CTTTTTTAGCTTCAAAGCCAGGTCCTAGTGCGATAACAAATGGAGCCATAGAGATTTGAGTTCCTAGATTCTTTTTTGCAATAATTGCATCAACTACGACAGATGGGTGAAGTGCATTAATACTTATTCCTTTGGGGTCTTTCATAATGGCAACCTTCTGTTCATCCATTATACTTTTTGCCTCTCCTGCTGTTTGGGCTCTCTTACACACGACATTCTCTAATTTCATCTCACCTGAATACATTACACTAGAAAAACTCACGGGGAGCCTAATTGTGGTAGGACGCTCTATTTCGAGGGCAAGAACTCGATATCCGGCTTTATGAAGTCGGAGAATAGTTGCCGTAGCGAGGTCTCCAGCCCCTCGGACAATAACAAGGTTTTCACTTTTATCCCGCAAAGACTTTTTACTTGTAAGAGTAAATGTAGCCATCACTTCACTCACCACGGAGACTGCAATCTCTTGTGGTGTACGCGCTCCAATGTCGAGTCCAATGGGAGCAAAAAAATGTGGTAAACTAAAGACGTCGATATTAAGGGTCTCTTTAAGATGTCGTTTAAAGGTGTAGACCTTTGTTCTTGAACCAAGCATCCCAATATAAAAAGCTTTTGAGAGGATGACAGATTGGAGTGCCTGTTTATCTAAGGCATGGGTTGCAATAATAATTGCACTCTTTTCATCAATACTGACAAGTTCTAATGCTTTTTCAATAGTCTCATCGACATAAAAATTTCTCACATAGGGAAATCTTTCCCGATTTGCATACTCAATTCTGGTTTCCACTATTTCTACATAGAACCCACAAGAGAAAGCAAGATTGGCTATTTCTAAATTTACATGCCCCCCCCCAACGAGAATGAGGCGAGGAAGTGGATTGATTACTTCAATAAAAAACTCAAGTTCTCCTCCACAGTTATGCCCATCTGTTACTTTAAGAGATTGTGCAAAATGTTCACTCTTTCTCTCATCAATTAACTCACAAGCTCTCCCTATTGCAGCATACTCTGATACCCCTCCACCGACTGTCCCAAAAGAGGTTCCATCACGAAGAACAATCATCCGTGCATTGCTTCTAGGGGTAGAGCCAACACTTTTTGTAATGGTGATAAGAGCAAATACTCTATTTTGTTCCTCTAATTCAGCTGCTTTTTTAAATATATTCATATTGTACCTCCTTATTCTTTTATAAATTCTATCGTATCAGTGTGTATAGATCCCACAATTATGGGATAGGAAACATTTTTAAAATATGGGCTCCCCTTTTCAAGAAGAGTTTCCAATTGAGAATTATTGAGGGCATCACTTTGATTATATAAAAGGAGGGTTTTTTTCTGACCTGCTTCTATATCTAATCCTTTTTTTGTAAATGCAAGGTAATGAATTAACTCAGCTTCAACAAGTGTCTCTTGCCAGGGATGTTCACGAAAAAACAGATTAGCATTATGGAGTTCTTCTTCTATCATATTATTGTAAGAAGAAAGGCCAATCATTTTTATGAGAAGATGGGGCAGATGTATGAGTACTGGTTCATTATCTCTATGGTATTTTAGATTTTTCCTTCTCGCTCCATCTGCTTCAACAAGGATAATGTCATAATGAGGAAGGAGGGAGTGATAAAGTTCATCTCGAATAGGACCAATCTTATCACCATGGACAGACGCGACTAATAAAGAGTGATGGGCTAACCATTTTTCCCCTATCTCTACTTCTTCATTCTCTGCAATATATATCTCAAAGGGATAGTGATGAATATCAGGGTGTCCCATATGGGTCGTTGTAATAATGAGAACTCTTTTGCCCATCTCTACAAGAGTGGATGCAAGAAGTTCTATAATAGAAGTTTTTCCTCCACTTCCTATTACTCCAACAATACATGGAGATGGAGGGGAGAGAGAAATTATATACTGAGAAAGATAGGTAGAAAGTGCCATTTGTGGAGAAAACATGTCTAGAATTGTATCACCTGTTCCATTATACAGTCAATTATATAACGGTGAAGATATTTCACTACCAAGTTCACCATTCTTTGCCTATAATAGGATATGAGGGGGCTCACTATGCGTTATATTTCAATTGAAGGGAATTCTAAAAAGTTTTCAACTATTGCATTAGGTTCTACCTACTTTGGAACAAAAATAGAGGAAAAAACTTGCTTTGCATTATTAGATGAGTTTGCAAATCAGGGAGGAACTACTATCGATACAGCTCTCGTATATGGGCAAGAGGATAGTAATAGTATAGGAAAGAGTGAGAAGGTTATTGGCCAGTGGCTTCGAAGTAATAATATGTATAAAGAGATGGCTATTATTACTAAAGGATGCCACCCTAATATCATAAGTGGAGAGAGTAGGATTTCATATGAGAATATGGTGGGGGACCTTAATCGTAGTTTTGATACGCTCAACGCGCCGACTATTGATTTATGGTTTTACCACAGGGATAACACAGATAAGAGCATTCACGTATTCATTGATATCCTTAGCCAAATTGAATCACAATTTCCTATTACAACCTTTGGAGCTTCTAACTGGAGTACTCATCGAATTGAAGAGTCCCATCTCTATAGCTATCAAAATCAACTTCCTGTCATTAAATCAAGTGAGATCCACTATTCACTCGCTACAACCGATGGGGTGAAAATGGAAGATGAAAGTTTAGTATTTATGGATGATGAGTCTCTCATCTGGTATGAAGAGCATCAATTCCCTGTGTTTGCTTTTTCTTCTCAAGCAAAAGGATTCTTTAGTAAAGCAACCCAAATGGGTGGAATTGACTTACTAAATAACAAAATCACCTCACGCTATGTAAGTAAAGAAAACCTCGCTACCTTAAAAAAAGTAGAAGAGATGAGTAAAGAATTAGGAGTATCAGTTACGGCTCTTGTCATTGCTTATATCACAAGTGCCCCTTT
>CAYZUR010000304.1:0-2911 GCA_964481535.1 uncultured Spirochaetaceae bacterium
CTCAACGACATATATGGATCAACTATTCACAAACTCAATAGTGATGAAGGCTCTGTAATTGCAGCACAACATAACTACATCGTGAAAGGAAAAGGGCAAGAGTATTATAAAAACCTCACCCACTACCTGTATACTCATTGGAAAAACCCTGTAATTCTTACCCTTGGAGAGAATGGAGCATATGTGTGTGACAATGGAAAGCCCGTGTACCAAGAGGGACTCCATTTTACAAAAGAAATCGATATTGTAGGAGCAGGAGACGCATACCTAGCAGGCTTAGTTGTGGCATATACTCAAAACGCCTCAATACAAGAAGCTGCAATGGTCGGAACATACTCTGCGGGCGTTGCCCTAGGAAAACTCTTTGAAACAGGACACCCGACAACACAAGAAGTTCTCTCCTTAGCAAAAGAGAGTAATTATCGCTATCATCCATTTCTTGCAAAAGATAGCCGACAAGCTACTTCTTTTAAAGAAACAGAAATTGAAATTATTACACCAAGAGTATCTCTTGATGAGAAAAGATATCCTAAAATAGCAATATTCGATCATGATGGAACTATCAGCACAATGAGAGAAGGATGGGAAGTTGTAATGAAAGAAATCATGCTTTCATCCATCTTAGGAGAGCAATTACACAACGTAACACAAGATGAATACAAAAAGGTCGAATTAGCTATACATCAGATGATCGACAAAACAACAGGCATACAAACTATTATCCAGATGCATCACCTCCAAGAAATGGTAGCTCAGGCTGGGTATGTCGCTCAATCAGACATCCTTACCTCAAAAGAGTACAAACATATCTATAACACAAAACTCTTAACTCACATTAGAAGAAAAAAAGACCTTTTTAAGATGGGAAAACTATCACTTCAGGATGTGACCATTAAAGGAGCAGTCTCCTTCCTTACAACCATAAAGAATTCAGGAACCATTCTCTATCTAGCAAGTGGAACAGATGTTGAAGATGTTATTGAAGAAGCAACTCTTTTAGGATATGCAGATTTATTTGAAGGACGAATCAGAGGATCAGTTGGTGATGCAAAGAATGACCCTAAACAACTCGTCATGCAATCAATCATAGAAGAGGTAGAACATACAATATCCCCTCAAGATATTGCTGTATTTGGAGATGGCCCTGTTGAAATGAGAGAAGCAAAACGGCATAACTGCCTTGCTATTGGAGTTCAAAGCAACGAAACACAACGATATGGAAAAGATCCAAACAAACGAGAAAGATTAATCTTAGCTGGAGCAGATATTCTCATACCAGACTTTTCATGGTCTGATGAATTAGCAGAGGTATGTTTATGGCAATAATAGGGATAAAAGGAATTTTTGACACAAATCGTGTTCACTCAAAACCACTTCAAGAGCGAAAAAATAGCGTAGATATCACTCAATCTGTTATCCTCCCCTCTACATATGACCCACCTATTTCTTCATATGTAGCTGAAAAAGCAGACCAGATTGCACAGCAAATCATCGCATCTCATAAGCAAAACGCATCAGTGATGATAGCTTTTGGTGCACACACAATAAAAAATGGAATGGGTCAACTCTTAGGAGAGATGGCAAAACGGAATTGGGTCACTCACCTTGCAACTAACGGAGCTGGAGTTATTCATGACTGGGAATTTGCCTATCAAGGCAAGAGCAGTGAAGATGTAAAGACTAACGTACAAAAAGGGGAATTTGGGACATGGCAAGAAACAGGGCTCTACATTAACCTCGCCCTAGCTCTAGGAGCTTATCACCAAAGAGGATATGGAGACTCTGTTGGGAAAATGATAGTTGATAATGGACTTTCTATTCCCTCTCGAGAAGAACTCATATACGAAGGGACTCACCACAGAGAACACATTAGTAGTGCAGCATGGGACTTATTAGATACCATTGAATCACTCAATATCCCATCAGGGTTCTTCCCAATTCATCACAAATATGGACAGTATAGTGCTCAAGCTATCACCCATACTCACAATGTCCCCTTCACATCTCACCCCATGTTTGGCCATGACATCATCTATACACATAAAGCTAACAAAGGCTCTGTAATCGGACGGACCGCTGAAATAGACTTTCTCTCCTTTGTCGATAGTGTGGAAAGATTAGAAGGGGGAGTATATCTCTCTATTGGTTCAGCTGTTATGAGCCCTATGATTTTTGAAAAATCATTGTCTATGGTGAGAAATGCACTACAACAGAAAGGAAACGATGTGAAAAATGCTCACATCCATGTTGTTGACTTACAAAAAGAAACATGGGACTGGTCAAAAGGGGAACCTCCTATGGATAACCCGGCATACTACCACCGGTTTATGAAAACATTTAATAGAATGGGATGTGATACACATTACCTACAATCAGATAACAGAGAATTTCTTGTTGCCCTGTTTAGAGCATTAGAGAAAAGGAGCAATTAATTGGAAATCGCAACACTTACCCAAATTAAAAAAGAACTTATTCATCACCTCAATAAAGAACTACTCCCTTTTTGGACCACTCGATTATGGGACACAACCTATGGGGGATATATTACACAATGGGACGCAAAAGGAAATGACTCAGGAGTTGATGAGAAATCCATCCTTGCTCACATGAGAACAATCTATTCACTTTCTTTAGCCCATCAAAAAGGATTTGATGCAGATGGATCTTGCCTAGCACTTGCCAAAAAAGGAGTCTACTTCGCAATAGATACCTATTGGGATAACGTCTATGGAGGATTTTACTGGTTGTTCAATCGTAAGAATGAAGTAATTATCAATAAAAAGATTATTTATGGAATGAGCTTTGCTATATATGCTTTATCAACATACACAACAGCCAGTGGCGACCCAATTGGACTTACCTATGCAAGTAAGACATTTGATCTCTTACAAAAATATGCAGCTGAGACAAG
>CAYZUR010000305.1:0-2897 GCA_964481535.1 uncultured Spirochaetaceae bacterium
ATCAATTGAAGATACAGAAGACGGAGATGTTGTTGATATGGTGAAACGGATTGATTCTCAAAAAGTGAATCTTCATACACACAGTTACTACTGTGGTCATGGAGTAGGTGAGTTACATGAATATGTAGATGTTGCGATCAAAGAAGGACTAGAAGTACTAGGGTTTAGTGAACACTGCCCAATGCCTGATAATAGATGGCCCGGCTCGAGAATGCATTTTGACCGATTAGAGCAGTATTTAGGACAATGCAGAGACCTGCAATCAGCACACACAGACATTACTCTCCTTACTGGCTTAGAGTGTGATTATGAACCTATTGAGCATAACTGGTATAGTGAGTACCTATTAGATTCCAATAGAGTTGATTACCTCATCGCAGGAGTACACTACCTCACCAATGAATCAGTAACTGACAGATACATACAACACTTTCCTAATGATGTAAAAGCGCTTCATCTTTACACGGATCAATACATAGAAACATTAATGAGTGGATTATTTAGTGTTGGAGTTCACCCTGACCTCTTTGGAATGTTTTATGATGAGTGGGATGATGAAGCAACAGCATGCTCAAGGAGTATTTTAGAATGTGCAGCTTCTCTTCAAATCCCCCTTGAAATAAATGGATATGGGTTAAATAAACCTACCATTAATACACTCACAGGGAAGAGACGACAATACCCTCTAGTAGACTTTTGGCAACTTAGTAAAGAGTATTCTATCAAGGTAGTAGCTAATAGTGATGCTCATAGACCTAAAGGTGTTGTCTCTCAAGTAATCGACGCCCACTCTTTTGCAAAGGAGCATGGATTAGAATTAGCCTCATTTGATATCGAAACTGAGACAGATGGCAAAGTGAAACTTATTTTTAGCTAAAGAAGCACTAAAGATGAGGACTACAATTATCAAAAGAAATGATTAGTACAATCACCTCTCTTTGAAGTATTATAGAAGTATTCTAATTCTATAAAGAAAAGAGAGAGATAACGTGAGTAAGAAAGAAACTACTGATAACGAAAAAGATTTCTTGAGTGTGTTAAGTGGGGAAGAAGCTCTTAACGTGTTATACACATTAGTGAAAAGAGACCCCGTCTTAGCGGCTGTTGTTATGCAACACGTACAAGAGGTTCTTGGTAGGTCTACTGTCATTGGGGAGGTTTCAGAGAGTGTATATGTAACTCTTAACAATCTCTCTATGGGCGAATGCTATAATAGAGCTGGAAATATGCATGGTGGCATGTATTATGACGTTGATGATGCTTCCTATGAGATGTTTTATGAAGCTATGGATGAGTACCTTACCCAGCTAAAGAAGTACTATGACGCCGCAAAGCCATTATTAGCAATCCAATATCTTAAAGGCATCATTCTTGGTCTCTATAATTACGAAAATAATCCACTCAATGAAATGTATGAAGTATTATATGAAACCATCTATACCTGTGTCGATAATCTCATCTCTGATTGGAATACCCTTTACTCTAAGAATGATGATAACTCAGTATCCCTAAAAGCATTCTTAAAAGAACATTGCCCTGATTGGACGAGTATCCAAGAAGAATTCACAGAGTATTAGGAATCGTAGATATTATTCCACTATTGCTGTGTCTTTACTTTTGGTTATTGAAACAAGAATTGATGGTAACCTGGCTTATTTTTTTTAATTAACTAATATCCTCCCTCTTTATGAGTTGAAATACTATAAACATGTTGTGTCGAATTATCTCAATTTGAGGTAATATGAGAGCATTCAGTTTCTATAAATATTGAGAGGATGATATGAGTATGAAAGAGGCGAAAGAGATTATTAACGTATTAGATAGCAACCAAGCATTTCAAGTGCTACGAAATCTAGCTACAAAAAATGCTAAATTTGCTTCAGCAATACTAAAAGAAGCAAAAGAGATTCTTTATGCTGATGTGGTAATTGAAGAAGTTGGAGAAGATCTCTTTTATGCTCTTAGTAATCTCACAATAGAAGAGTGCTATAGTAGAGCTGGCAAACAGAGAGATGGAAGCTATTGTGACATTGGAGATACTGCCTATGAGATGTTTGAAGTAGCAATGGAAGATTATCTCACACAGTTAAAGAAGTACCATGACGCAGCGAAGCCTCTTCTTGCAGGGGAATATCTTAAAGGCATACTTATAGGTCTCTATAAGTATGATCTTCTTCAGAATAAGGAGATTGATGACCTTTTAGATGATAATATAGTTGATTTAGCCCAATACCTTATTATTAAGTGGAAGAATCATTATCCTATTGATGAAGAGTTGAATAAGTCTTTAATTAAATTAGCTAAAGAATCTTGATTTGATTAGACATTCTATAAGAGTTCATTGAATAATAGCGAAAGACTACTATTCGTATAGATTAGTCCAATCCATGTAATGAAAGAATACTTCTACTTTTCTCTCCTTTTGTCTATCTAAAGAAACTTCTCATCGTTTCCAGTACATAAAGATACAAGAGATCATACATAGAAGGGGAGGTAGGTAGCTCTACACATCAATCGCCACAGTGGGAACGCTTAATTAATTCTTACGATCGGTGTTCCTCATAGGCTACACTATCAGCGAACAATGATGTTATTTCATGACTCACTCCAACTTTCTCAAAATTGACTTCCCAGATTTCTCCGTTACGAGCAATATGCTCAGGGTAGAGTGGAAGAGTATTTTCAAGGAGCCCACGAATTAGCCGCATGGCTACTGCATGAGTGAAAATGAGGGTATCTGGTTCGTCTGGATCAAGGCCAATGAAGAATGATTGTATCCTTGTAGCAATATCTTTATATGACTCACCCCCCTTAATATTCCAATCCCACCGAGCAGATTTATTTGTTTCATAACGTGGATCGCTTTCAGCTTCTTCATAGGTTTTTCCAGATAAAAC
>CAYZUR010000306.1:0-2887 GCA_964481535.1 uncultured Spirochaetaceae bacterium
AGTATAGTGTTATATGATATCACCAGCAGTTACTTGGAAGGTGAATACGAAGAAAGTGAAATCGTAACCTATGGCTATAATAGAGATAAAAAAAAGGGGCATGAACAGATTGTTATTGGGCTTATCTGTAGTAAAGAAGGATGTCCTATCGCCGTTGAAGTATTCAGTGGAAACACTAAAGATGAGTCTACAGTTGAAGATAAGATTGCTCAGATAAAAACCACTTATGGTATTAAGAATGCGATATTTGTAGGCGATCGAGGGATGATAACAGCATCCCAGTTCAAACGCATACAAGAGAATGATGCTAATTACATTAAAACAATATCTGCGCTGACACACGCCCAGCTTGCCTATTTGTGTGAACAAGACTATGTGCAGTTGTCGATGTTTGATGAGCACAATATCATTCAAGTGATTGATCCCGAGAGTCCAAGAATCAGATACGGACTGAGCAAGAACCCAATACGTGGAAAAAAAGACAAAGATACAAGAGAAATACTTATTACAAAAACAGAAGAAGCACTCAGGAAAATAACTGAACTAAAAAGACCTTCAGACGATGCGACGACAGGAATTCGTGTCGGTAAAATAATCAACAAATACAGCGTCGGAAAGTTACTTTTAGTAGAAATAAATGATGGCATTGTTACTTGGGAACGCAATGAAAAAAAGATTAAAGAAGCAGAAATGTTAGATGGCTTATATGTGATTTATACAGATGTTGAAGAGGAAGAGATGAGTATAACAGAGGTTGTCCAAACCTACAGAAAGCTAATAGGTGTAGAGCAAGCCTTTAGAAATTTAAAGACAGCGCAGCTCGACATGCGCCCCATTTATCATAAAACAGATGATAGAATAAAGTGTCACGTCTTCTTATGTATGTTAGCTTACTATCTAATGTGGAATGCAAAAGAACGTCTTGCACCACTTTTCGAAAGTGATTCTGAAGGACAGAATAAAAAATATACGTTTGAGCATATCATAGAACGGTTAAAAAGCATCCGCAAAGAAACTATAGAAATCGAAAAGATTGCGACAACTGTTATTACCGAGTGTGATGAAGAACAACAAACAATACTAAACCATCTGAAGGTAAAAATGAAATAGCCATACATGTGAAATTTAAAAAGCGCCTCAAACCCATGATGCGTATAGGCTCAAAGCGCTTTTATTCCTAGAAGATACGATAAAAATCCCATCTTTGACACTTACAAAAGATTAAAAGCTCGGAAACCCTTGTAAAAAGGGTGTTCCGGGCTTTCTTAGTATGTGCTATTTATGCGTACTTTTTTACTTTTTGGTGTTTCTGTAAATTTTTTTCATTTCTTTTTCACCGACTATCTGGTAATCCGTTCTGAAATCAAATGCATCATGTAGCACATCCGTAAAATCAGTCCTCGTATAGGAGGGTATATAACCTTGTCCCGGAACAGAGTAGAAGTTCATGTCCCTAAGCTGCCCAACGATTTCGTCGGTTGTAAATTTGTTATCTAATCGCTTTTCCAGGTATCTGTAGAGAATGAGCGCCAGGAAACAAGTAGTGAAGTGTGCTTTGATTCTATCGTCCCTGCGAAGGAATATCGGTCTCGCCTTGAATTCGCTTTTCATAATTCTAAAGCATTCCTCAATCTCCCATCGTCTGTGGTTGATTCTTGCTACTTCAGGGGCGTCGTCTTCTAAGTTTGTACAGACGGCATAAAAGCCGTCATACATAGCTTCTTCCGCTATGGTACCTTCATCAAGGTAGTGAACCGCGTTTTCTGCCTTTTCACCATCCTCTGTAACGTTGACTGTAGAGATAAACCGTTTGAAGTCGTTTTGTCGCTTCTTGCCAATCCTGTCAGGATTATTGTTAATCAACTTAGTGGCACGTTCAATTTGCCTGGTGCGTATCTCACGGTGGTAGTCACGGTACTTCAAGGAATAAGTGACAATCAACTTCTGTTCAAGCCCGTCCTCCTTAATCCAGCGTTCTTTGTAGAAGGTCACTTTCTTATAAGCTTCATAAAGTGATTGGTCGTCATCAAACCTACTGATATCAAAAGGTTCGTCCGATGCAGGGTGAAACCATCCGGTAGGATCCAGAGCCCATTCTTTAAGATGCTTCTTCAGCTTTTTGACAGACTGGGTTGTGATGAAAGAGCGGTTACCGAAATCATTGAATTTACGGTTGGCAGTCGAAGACAGGCCTGCATCGGTGCACACAACAAAGTCAGAAAGTTCGAAGTCTTTTATGATCTGCTTTTCCAGTGGCTTTAGGGTGACCTGCTCGTTGGTGTTGCCGTTGTGAATGCAGAATGCCAAAGGTATGCCATCGCCATCCATGAACAGCCCCATTCCAACCAAGGGGTTGGGTTTGTGTTCTTTGGAATACCCGTACTGCTTGATTCCTTCTTCCTGTTCGATTTCGAAAAAGTAATTAGTGCAGTCGTAGTAGAGGACACGGTCGTTTCTTACGGATACGGAAAGACTGTTTTTATAGAGTTCAGACTGAATAAAGTCAGATTCGTCGGCTATGACATTCAGGGAACGGTATACATGCTGCAAATCAAATGTAGGCTGCTCCAGCAGACGTTTAGATGCCTCGAAAGTATTGAGCTTAGAGGAGGGGAAAAGTACTCTCCCGTAAACTAGGCGGGAGAGTACCGCATCCAAATCATAGGTGAATTTATACTTAGCCGAAATATCCCTACAAATCTTGTGAAGCCCCAATTGGTGATAGAGTTGCTGAAGGAATAGGTAACCTCCATTGAAGGTATGCTGCTTACCCAAAGGGATAAGCGTGGATTGACTGCGTTCGATGATGATTTTGCGCTTGTTTTCTTTTTCAAGTTGGTTTAATTCATCAATATATTCCTTGGCCCATTCGTAAGGATCTCTGCCG
>CAYZUR010000307.1:0-2885 GCA_964481535.1 uncultured Spirochaetaceae bacterium
AAAGAAGAGGAACAATAATAAAGAGTGATGGGTGAAACAAAAATATAGCTACATATACGATAATAAAGAGTGCTAATGTGAGTGATGCAATCATACACTCATTACGATGAACGGACCTTTATTGATTCGAAATGCTGATAGTTAAAGCTAGTAGCGATAGGTCACTTATTTGATTCATTCCAAGTCGAAGAAGACGTGCTGAAAAAGCATCTCTGTTTTTCTCATTCTTCATCACCTTACGATACTTATTATATAATGAGTAAATATCTTTATGTTGAAGGTGAATAAAGGAAAGATACTGTTCTTTGAAGCTCTTCATATAAAGAACATCCATATCTAACAGTAGTGGAGGGAGTATGGCACCATCTACTTGTGCTATTTTCTCTGCAAGATCTATCGTCTCTAATTGAGAACATTCATGAAGATATTTTTCAACAAGTTCTAATTCAGGAACTACTTGGTAATCACATTTGCTTGCCTTTTGTTTTAATTCAAATCTCTTTTTTATAGAGAGATCACTTCTTTTATCACGACGAGAAAGGCCAATAACACTAATAAATGTGACAAGGGAAGCGATAATAAATTCATCAATAAGGGGAATAGGATCTCTTACTGCAAGAGAGAAGAAGAAGTAGGTGATAAGAAAGATTGTTCCTGCAATTAGAAGGCGAGGGAGATATCTTACATCTTGAATCCATCTATCTACACCCCTATCTATATCAGTATAGAGGGTAAATAAAACTCCATCTTTTTGATCTTTTGTAACGGTTGTAGCACTATATATGGTAATTTCTTCATTCTCATCCCATCCATGAGAGGTAGATGGGTCGACAAATGGTGATACATAGAGACTTTTATTGTTTCCTCTGTTAATGAGGTAGCATGATTTCATTTTTTCATTCCTTATAAATAGGCCTTATACCCTGCTATTCGTTTACTCAAATTAGCTAGATAAACTTCTTTATTCTCTGCTTCTGTTTTAAAAAAGAAGTAATATTTTATTTTAGGTTCTGTTCCACTCGGTCGAACAACCATTTTATCATCATTATCAAAGGTGAGAATAATTACATTAGCAGGAGGGAAACCACTGTTTCTATCGTTTAATAGGTCCACAATATTGACTATGGTAGCTCCAGCAAATTCATCTCCCCTCTTTTTATCTCTAAAGGATTGCATAATAGCTTTCATTTTCTCTAAACCACTTGCCCCTTCATACCCAAAAGACATGACACTTTCTGTATAAAAGCCATATTCTTTGTAGATTGATTCAAGTCGTTGTTGTATTGTGATTCCTATTTCTGCATAGTAGCTCATCATCTCTACAGCTAATAGTGCTGAAGAGACTGCATCTTTATCTCTAATATCCTTCAAACTGTTATAGCCAAAACTCTCTTCACAGCCAAACAGGTAAAAATATTCATCAGATTTGTCTACTTCAACAATCTGTTCTGCTATATATTTAAATCCTGTTAATACATCTTTACACAGGCCTTTGTTCGTTTCTGTAATTTCTCTTACAAGGTCTGTTGTTACAAACGATTTTACTACGAGTGGTTTTTTAGAAGTAGGAGCAAGATCTTTATATCTCTCTATTAAATAATCAGTGAGTAAAACAGCAATTTGGTTTCCAGATAGGAGCGTATATTCTGTCTTGTGCTTATCTTTAGGGATTGCAATTCCTAACCGGTCAGCATCAGGATCTGTTCCCATAACAATATCTGCTTTCACTTTCTTTGCCAAATCGAGAACAAGTCTCATAGCTTCTGGATCTTCTGGGTTTGGCATAGAGACTGTTGGGAAGTCTCCATTTGCTTCTTGTTGAGATTCAACGGTGTAGACTTCTAGTCCCAATTTTCCAAGTATTCTTCGTACTGGAATATCTCCTGAGCCATGAAGCGGCGTGTAGGCAACACTTACCTTCTGTTTTTTGATACTCTCTTTTCGTAGCAAAGAAGATATTGCCAATGTATCATATGCTTCATCAACACTCTCTGGAACACTTCGTAATAGATTCTTTGTAATAGCTTCTTCTTTACTCATATTCTTGATAGTAGCAATATCGACATGAAGGACCATATCAGCGATACCGATATCATGAGGAGGGGTGACTTGACCGCCATCATTATAATAGACTTTATACCCATTATATTTTGCTGGGTTATGGCTAGCGGTAATAACTATACCACTTGTTGCTTTAAGCTGTTGAACCGCAAAAGAGAGTAATGGGACAGGCCTTAATGAATCGTAGAGGTAGACAACAATATTATTCGCACATAAAGTAGTTGCAGCTTGTTGGGCAAACTCTGCGGAATAATTTCTCGAGTCGTATGCAATAACAACACTAGGCCGATCCTCTTGAGTGAGAAGGTAACTTGCAAGTCCTTGAGTAACTTTACGTATCATGAAGGGGTTTATTCGATTTGTTCCTCCCCCAATCACTCCTCTCATTCCCGCTGTTCCAAAAGAAAGAGATGTATAGAACCTATCATATAAATCTTCCACTGCATGTTCATCTAATGAAGTAATGACCTCTTGTCGAAAATGTGGATCACTTTCATACTCAATATAGTCCTTTGCCTTTTGTTGTATCATCTGTAATTCTTTTTCAGTAAATGAGCTCATAACTCCCCCTTTTCTAATGCTTCAAATGTATCATAGATATTGGTAAAACCGGAAGAAATTAATGTATCTTTCCCTCTAAATCCCCAAGAAAGTAACGCACAATGTACATTAGCGGCTTCTCCAGTTTTTCCATCTACTTCACTATCCCCTATAAACAAGAGTTCATCTTTTGATAAGCCAAACATATCGATAAATGCTAATAGAGAAGTGGGATCTGGTTTGAGGGGATAATCGCTATGAGCGCCTAGGACAAATGAGAAGGG
>CAYZUR010000308.1:0-2878 GCA_964481535.1 uncultured Spirochaetaceae bacterium
CAGTGTGAACAATTCCTACTTTTCTTAACTCTTTTAGCGTCGAGGATTTTTCATATGTTCGCATCACAATTGAGACTCTTTTCATTGTTACAATCATGCTATCTCCTGTGTGTTTTTATTCACGAGTTTTCTCTTGGAAATCTTTCCTATTACAACAGCTGAAGTTTGCTGATCTCCAAGGTAAATTTGAATTTTCCTAATATTATTCTTTGTTTCAGGAATTTTGACTTTCTCAAACAAATTTACTCTTTGACTTGTTACTCTCAATTCTCGTCCAAGCAACTCAACTTGTTTTTCTAATGTAGCAATTTTTGCATCAAATAAGGCAATCTCTTTTAGAGAAATAATTCCTTTATCGATCCAAAGAGGATAATCATTTACTTCATAAGGAATGTACTGAAAGGTGAGTTCTTTAAATACTGGAATTGCAACACCTGCAATATTTCCTTTTTCTTTTACTACTTTGTCGATAATAACAAGGTGTTCTATTTTTTTCTCTTTTTCGACATATCTATTTTCATTAAATACAGCAACCCACGATTGAAGGGAATGAACTAATTTCTTTTGTTCATCTTTAAGAGATTCGACTTCACTCATCTTTCCCCTTATTACCATTTGTAACTGTTGCTTTTTTAATTGCAATGTTGGCAAATAGCGTTCAAATTGCTTGAGTTGGTCTTTTTGCTTTTTCTGTTCATTCTTCGTAAGTTTGACGGTTGCCATTCATTACTCCTAAACACTCTTCTCGGGCCAATATTTTATGACCAATTCACTTCTCATACCAGTTTCTTTTGGTTCAAAACAGGAACTAAGGATAGTCCAACCAAGATCTAGTGCTTCTTCTAGAGGAATATTTACTGATAAATCCATCAATTTTGATTCAAATAGTTCACCATAATCGAGTAATTTAGCATCCCATTCGCTCATCTGGAATCCCATTGATTTTTTCTCTAATGATTCTTTATACGAAGCGTAGAGTTTAATCATTCCATCCATTAATGCTCTGTGATCATCTCGAGTATCTTTATTTACTTGTTGTTTTAGACGTGAAAGAGACCCAAATGGTTCAATACGTGAATTTTTTAAATAGTACTGCCCTTCTGTAATATATCCTGTGTTGTCTGGCACTGGGTGAGTGACATCATCCCCTGGCATTGTTGTAACAGCTAAAATAGTAAGAGATCCAGCTCCTTCAAAGTCAACTGCTTTTTCATAACGAGCAGCTAAGGATGAGTAGAGATCTCCTGGGTATCCTCTGTTTGAAGGAACCTGTTCCATTGTGATGGCAATTTCTTTTAATGAGTCTGCAAAGTTAGTCATATCTGTTAATAAGACGAGTACTTTTTTTCCATCAAGGGCAAATTTCTCTGCAACAGCTAAAGAGATGTCTGGAACTAATAAACACTCTACTGTTGGGTCACTTGCAGTGTGTACAAAGAAGATAGTTCGACTCATAGCTCCACTTTTTTCTAATGTGTCTTTAAAGTAGAGATAGTCATCAAATTTTAATCCCATTCCACCAAGAATAATCAGGTCAACTTCAGCTTGCATCGCAATACGTGCAAGCACTTCGTTATAGGGTTCACCTGAGACACTAAATATAGGGAGTTTTTGTGATTCAACTAATGTATTAAAAACATCAATCATTGGAATCCCGGTTCTAATCATATTTCGAGGGATAATTCTTTTAGCAGGGTTA
This sequence comes from uncultured Spirochaetaceae bacterium, assembly GCA_964481535.1. Lineage (GTDB taxonomy): Bacteria > Spirochaetota > Spirochaetia > Sphaerochaetales > Sphaerochaetaceae > SABI01. The sequence goes on from CAYZUR010000308.1 coordinate 1,700, forward strand.
ACTGCAGGTCCTCCAATATCGATCATATTTTCAGTAAGGGTGGGGCCATTATCTCGAGGAACTCCCGAACCACTAAATATTCTTCCAAGCAAATCCTCTGTATAAGAAATTTGCATAGGATATCCTAAAAAGCGTACCTTATCTCCAGTAGAAACTCCTCTACCACCAGAAAACACCTGCAACGAGACCATATCTTTATCTAATTTAATGACGTTTGCTAATGAGGTTCCATGAGTTGAGGTTACTACTGCGAGGTCTCCATTTCGAACATTTTCAGCTTTTACGCTAATAACGTTTCCCGATATTGATTCAATCTTTGTGTAGATTTTTTGCATACTGTTTCCACCTATTTCTTATTGATAATCGCTGAAGCTCGCTTGTCGTATGATTCAAAGAGGTGTTCAACACTCTCTCGGATCTCATTCTTAAACATCTCAAAACGTTCATCATCTATTGGAGTATTGTTCCAGTCAATAAATTTTTGTCGTAAATCATTAATAAATGATCGTGCACCTTTTTTATCTTCAATCTTGAGGTTAGATCCTAATACTTCAAAAAGGATGTCAAAGACAATTTCCTGTCTTTCAATTGGAGCTGCAAAGTCTACAGGGTCAAAAGAGTTCTGTTGTAGATAGACACTATCAATCAATTCACTTTTCAAGTAAATAAGATAGTCATCTAAGCTCGTCCCCTCTTCACCTACAACTTTCATCATCTGTGATACTTCATTTCCTCTAAAAATGACTTCTCTTGCATAATCAACTTTATCATTATTAATGACAGATTCATATTTAGACCATGATTCGAGTGGGTGAACTGCAGGGTATTTTCGTGCATCACTTCTCTCTCTACTTAATCCATGGAAAGCTCCAACTACTTTAAGGGTTGCTTGTGTAACGGGTTCTTCAAAGTTTCCTCCAGCAGGCGATACTGTTCCACCAATAGTTACCGATCCTTTTGAACCATCTTTTAATCGTACAATTCCAGCTCTTTCATAGAATGAGGCAATTGTTGACTCGAGGTACGCTGGGAAGGCTTCTTCACCAGGGATCTCTTCAAGTCGACCACTCATTTCTCTCATAGCTTGTGCCCATCGACTGGTACTATCTGCAAGGAGGAGGATATTAAGTCCCATTTGACGATAGTACTCACCAATAGTAACCGCTGTATATACTGAAG
>CAYZUR010000309.1:0-2878 GCA_964481535.1 uncultured Spirochaetaceae bacterium
CATTACAGTTCATTTTAAATGAACCATCTCCAGCTACATTCACAACTCTTCTGTGAGGGGCGCCAAATTGCGCTCCAATGGCGGCTCCTGTTCCATATCCCATTGTGCCGAGTCCTCCAGAAGTGAGGAATTTCCCTACTGGGGTATGTCGGTAAAATTGTCCTGCCCACATTTGGTGCTGCCCAACTTCTGTTACAATTACAGTCTCTGGTGGGGCAACTTTAGTGAGTGCTGTGAGAACTTCATAAGGGCGTAGTGTTTCTCCTGCTATTCTCATTTTATGTTCAATTTTCCACTCATCTACTTTGGCCATCCATGTTTTATGAGTGATGGGAGATGGGAGCATTGAGTTGAGTTTACCAAGAATATCTTTCACATCTCCTATGAGGTGATGATGAGTTCCAATATTCTTATTAATTTCAGCTGGGTCGACATCAATGTGAAGTATTTTAGCTTTTGGTGCAAATTCACTTGCTTTGCTCACTACTCTATCACTGAAGCGCGCTCCAATGACGATTAAGAGGTCACAGTGGGTCACTGCAATATTACTTAACCTACTTCCATGCATTCCTATCATTCCACAATAGCGTGGGTCTTGGCTATCTATAGACCCATAGGCCATAAGAGAGACTCCCGCTGGCATATCAAAATTGTCAAGAAATTGTTTTAATTCAGGTTGTGCTTTTCCAAGAATTGCACCACCGCCAACGTATGCCATTGGTTTTTTAGCTTCTTTAATCATCTTAATAGTTTTTTCAAGGTCTTTTGTTGTGTAGTTGCTTTTAAAATCTGGATGAAAGTTAATTTCAGCTTCTTTGTATTCACACATATCACTTGTAATATCTTTAGGGACGTCGATAAGAACTGGTCCTGGTCGTCCACTACGTGCTATATCGAAAGCTTCCCTTATGACAAAAGCAAGGTTTCTTACATCTTTCACAATGTAATTGTGTTTTGTAATAGGCATCGTAATTCCACTAATATCTACTTCTTGAAAACTATCTTTTCCAAGGAGTTTAGTGGGGACGTTTCCTGTAATGGCCACTATAGGAATTGAATCCATATAGGCTGTAGCGAGGCCTGTAACGAGGTTTGTAGCTCCAGGTCCACTTGTTGCAAACACAACACCAACCTTTCCTGTAACTCTTGCGTAGCCATCGGCTGCATGAGAAGCCCCTTGTTCATGGCTTGTTAATATGTGAGTTATTTCATGACGATGCTTATATAAAGAATCGTATATATGTAACACGGCTCCACCTGGGAAGCCAAACACTGTATCTACTTTCTGTTCTTTGAGACACGCTATAATTATTTCTGCTCCACTTAATTTCATACTTATCTCCTCCATATGAGTGCGTTAATCAGCGAATACGGCTCCAGTAGAGGCACTTGTTACCATCCGTGCATACCGACCAAGGTATCCTGTGGTTATTGGCGCTTCTTTTTTCGTCCACCCTTTCTTTCTTTTTTCAATAACATCTTCATCAACTAATAGAGTAAGAGTCCCTTTGTTGATATCAATTTCAATAAGATCTCCTTCTTCGACAAACGCTATAGGTCCACCCTCCGCGGCTTCTGGAGAAACGTGTCCAATACTCGCTCCTCTAGTTGCTCCACTGAATCTTCCATCTGTAATAAGAGCAACGTCTTTATCGAGTCCCATACCAGCAATTGCTGATGTCGGCCCAAGCATCTCTCTCATTCCAGGGCCTCCTTTAGGTCCTTCATAGCGAATAACGATAACATCTTTTTTATTAATTTTCCCCATTTTTATTGCTTCACTTACTTCTTCTTCTGATTCAAATACTCGAGCTGGTCCTGTGTGAGCGAGCATTTCAGGGGCAACAGCACTTCGCTTTACCACCGCTCCATCTGGAGCAAGATTTCCACGTAGTACTGCGATACCACCAGTAGCGCTATAAGGATTATCTACTGGTCGAATCACTTGTGTGTCATAATTTTGTGCTTTTTTGACTTGCTCACCAATGGTATCTCCACTTACGGTGATGCAGTCACTGTTGATAAGATTCTTTTTATCTAACTCTTTCATCACTGCCATTACCCCACCTGCTCTATACAGATCTTCAATATGATAAGGGCCAGCTGGTGCTAAATGGCATAAATTAGGAGTACGGGAACTCACTTCATTTGCCATGAAGATATCTAATTTCACTTTTGCTTCATGAGCAATTGCTGGAAGGTGGAGCATGGAGTTTGTTGAACAGCCCAGTGCCATATCTACAGCAAGGGCATTTTCAAACGCTGATTGAGTCATAATCATACTTGGGGTAATATTCTTCTCTAATAAGTCCATAATTTTATAGCCAGCTTCTTTTGCTAATCTATCTCTTTCAGAGTACACAGCAGGGATTGTTCCGTTTCCAGGAAGTCCCATTCCTAGGGCTTCTGTTAAGCAGTTCATGCTGTTAGCAGTAAACATTCCAGAACAAGAGCCACATGTTGGACATGCTGAGTTCTCTATTGCTAACAATTCCTCTTCTCCCATCTTTCCCGCATTGACAGCACCTACAGCTTCAAACACTGTAGTAAGATCGATACCACACTCTGTATTGTCACCAGGGACATGACCGCTAAGCATAGCGCCTCCCGAGACAAAGATAGTAGGAATATTAATACGAGCTGCTGCCATGAGCATACCAGGTACAATTTTGTCACAATTAGGAACCATAACAATTGCATCAAAAGGATGGGCTGTTGCCATGATTTCTATTGAGTCTGCAATCAGCTCTCGACTAGCGAGGGAGTATTTCATCCCTGTGTGTCCCATAGCGAGTCCATCACATACCCCAATTACTCCAAAGTCTAATGGAGTTCCTCCAGCTAATCGAATGCCAGCTTTTACTGCGTCAACAATTCT
>CAYZUR010000310.1:0-2864 GCA_964481535.1 uncultured Spirochaetaceae bacterium
CCTCGAAGAATTACTGCTCCAGAATCTCTTACCATACTCGCTATGGTCATAATCTGTTCCTTGCTCTCAACAGCACAAGGTCCTGCAATAACAGCGATTCGATTGCCACCAACTTTTACATTACCAACTTTTACAATTGTGTCACTTTTTTTAAGTTCACGTGAAGCTAATTTATAGGGTTTAGAAATAGGAATTACATCTAACACTCCATCTAAGAGTGTTACTTCTCTAATATCTATTCGATGAGCCCCTACAGCTCCTAAAATTGTCTCTTCTTGCCCAACAATCTCTTTTACTTGAAAATTTCTCGCTTCAAGAAATTCTTGTATTGCATGCTTTTGCGCGTCACTTACGTGTTTTTTAAGAATGATTATCATAATGTTTGAAAAGCTAAAGCTTTTACCTATAACTGTCAAGATAAGAGTGATGAGAACTCATTGAGCAAACCCCTCTATTTTGCTATCGTTCTCTTATATGAACACACAACAAGATATTACTTACTGGGATGCTATTTTTGATACGATTAAAGAGAGTGTTTCTTTCTTTTCAGCCCCTCTTCCTTCTGTCTCTGCAGTTGCTTTAGAAAAGCATGATCCCTTTCGAGTTCTTCTTTCTACTCTCATCTCTCTTCGCACCCGAGATGAAGTGACACTATCGGCAAGTAAACGCCTCTTTGCAGTTGCTGATACTCCCAAATTAATCATTGAAACAGAGAGTGAAGTTCTTGAAAAGCTAATCTTTCCAGCAGGGTTTTATAAAACTAAGGTGAAAAATATGAAGAAGATTTCTCATATTTTGTTAGAAGAATATGATGGAGTAGTTCCTCACACTAAAGAGGAACTTTTAGCTCTTCCTGGTGTTGGAATAAAAACAGCTAATCTTACCCTTAATTTAGGATTCAATATTGATGCTATTTGTGTTGATACCCATGTTCACAGAATCAGTAATAGAAAGGGGTGGATAGCTACAAAAACACCAGAAGAGTCTGAAGTTGCTCTACAAGAAGTGATGCCTGTCAAATATTGGATTCCATTAAATGAGCTTCTTGTGTTATTTGGACAAAAGGTCTGTACCCCCATCTCCCCCCACTGTTTCACCTGCCCTTTCAATCCAGATTGTACAAAGGTGGGAGTGACAACGAGGCGTTAGAACGTTGCTTCAACTACTTTAGCAACTGCTCGGGCCTTTCCTTGAGTATAGAAATGAATTCCAGGAACTCCCTGCTTCAATAAATCTTCCACCTGCTTAATTGAATACTCAACTCCAATTTTTCTAATTTCAGAGGTATCTTTTGCTTTTTCTATGCTTTTCACAAAATGGTTAGGAATCTCAACATGAAAAGTTTGTGGAAGTAAAAGGAGATCCTTCATCTTTTGAAGAGGTTTTATTCCAGCAATGATGGGAACATTAATGTGATGCTTATTACAATTTTCAACAAATTCATAATAGCGGTCATTTATAAAGAAGAGCTGAGTGACAATATATTCTGCCCCTTTATCTATTTTCAATTTTAGCATATCGAGATCTTTCTCTATATTAGGGGACTCACTATGTTTTTCTGGGTATCCTGCAATTCCAACACAAAACTCTATCCCCTTTGAACTCTTTAAAGACTCATCAAGGTACCCGCCATTACGCAAATCACAAATTTGTTTCACTAATAAATCACTATGATCATACCCCCCAATGGTGGGAGTAAAACGGCGCTCTCCATGCATAGCATCTCCCCTCAAGGCGAGCACATTATCTATTCCTAGAAAAGCTAATTCGACGAGCTGATCTTCTAATTGATCTTTACTATGTCCTCCACAGATAAGGTGAGGGACAACTGGAATATTGTAACGATGTTGAATAGCAGCAGAAAGGCCTATGGTACCAGGTCGTTTTTTCATCATCCGCCTCTCTATTGACCCATCAAGATTTTCTATATAGACAACTTCTTGCTGATGATTAGTAATGTTAATATATGATGGATTGTATGGAAGAAGGGTATCAACAGTTTGATACACATCTTCTATTGTGTGTCCTTTAAGGGGTGGAAGAATTTCAAACGTAAAGAGGGTCTTTTCAGCCTTATTAATAATATCTATCACCTTCATCCTATCTACCTTCCTTTACTTCATGATCAATATCTACACTCATGTAGTGTAATACCTCTTTTTCACTTTTGCTATATTGATGGCAGTAAGAGATGAGTTGCTTATGAGAGATGGAGGAAAGGGGGAAATACGAGCAGTTTTTATCTGCCACATAGAGACCACTTACTGAACTCACTGGGTACATTGCCATTGATTGGGTAAGTTCTACCCCTATAGATTGATGAGCATATAGGAGTGAGAAGATACTTTTTTTCATATAATGGTCTCTCACAATAGGATACCCGATTGCAGGTCTAATTGAAGATATATCTTTATTTTTAACCCACAAGGGATTCACTATCTTTGTATGGAGATACTCACTTATACTTTCAGCTAAGCGATCACTTAAGAGGCTTAGAAGGAGGGCATTATATTCATCATCCCCATCTTTATATTGTTGTATCAATGAAGCTACAGGGATTCCTGTTGTTGCAACAAACATCCCAATAGTATCTACTCCCTCATCACAAATATAATCAGCGAGGGAGTAATAGTGGCCATCTTGTTGAGGCCTTTGACTTCGTAAAAAGGTGAAACTCTCTAATTCTTTTCCATCTTCGTCTATAAGAGTAATCGTTTGTTCATTTTTTTTAATAGTAGGAAATAGCCCAAAGACTGCTTTTATTGATGAGTTAAAGATCTTTTTTACTTCTTTATTCTCTAATAATAAAAGAGCATCTTCTTTTAGCTTAGCAGCCTCTTGTGTATGAGTTGGGGTTAGCCATG
>CAYZUR010000311.1:0-2861 GCA_964481535.1 uncultured Spirochaetaceae bacterium
AAGAAGTATTTTTCAGGGGATGGGTGACACAAGAACCCCTTTATATATTCAACTTGTTGCTGTGTTGATTAATGTTATTTTAGATCCTATCCTTATTTTTGGATTAGGACCTATTCCCGCAATGGAAGTTTTTGGAGCAGCAGCTACCTTTATTGCTAGGTTTATAAGTGGTTTTATCTCCCTCACATTGTTAATAAAAGGAAAGCATGGTGTGAGAATTACATGGAAGGGGATGAAACCTCATATTCCAACACTTCGTCTCATCAGCAAAATTGGGTTCCCATCAGGTGTTGGTCAGTCGATCTCCTCTCTTGGATTTGCTGTAATACAAGGATCTGTTAACTCATTTGGCCCTGTAGTTATAGCGGCGATGGGTGTTGGAAATCGTATTCAATCACTGTTTCATATGCCGAGTCAAGGAATAAGCCAAGGTGTGAGTATCTTAGCTGGAAAGAAACTTGGAAGCAATGAACCAAAAGAGGCACAAAAGGTTGTTAATACAGGATTACTCATTATTGGAATCATGATTTCAATTGGAATGTCTATTGTGCTGATCTTTGGCAAATGGATAATCATATTTTTTGTAAATGATCCCTTAGTTATTCAAGAAGGGACAGTAATGTTTCAATTCACAGCCCCGTCTGTTGTGATATTTGCGCTATTTACTGTAATGATCGGAGCTTTTCAAGCAGGTGGCCAAACTAAAGATATTATGGCCATGAATGTGACTAGACTATGGGGACTTCGTGTTCCTCTTGTATATTTAATTCCTATGCTTTTTGCAGTAGGTTCTCACGGGATTTATATGGCTATGTTGATGAGTAATATCGTAACAACAATTTGGGCTTTTTTCGTTTTTAGAACGGGAAAGTGGAAAGTTAATCTCATGGAAGGTGAAACTGAAATTGTATCTGGTGTACATAAGAGAAAAAAGAGAGTACAATTTTTATCCTAAACTCCAATTAAGTAGGTATAGAGATGAACGATTCAACACAATTTAAACAATACTCATTTCTCACTATATTAAAGATAATTCTCTCAATTGTGGTAATTATATTTCTCACTATTGCTATCATCTTGTGGACTACGTCTCTAGGGAAAAAGCAAGAGGCAAATAATGAGAGGCGTGTGTTAGAGAAAGTGTTAGAGAGAGAAGGCCATGAGGGTCTTCTTGAGCTCGCAGGGGCTCGTGTACACGATATCTTTTATGGCGAACAAGGACTGAGTGTGTTTTTAGGCGATTTAGATGCATATACCTACAGTGCAGATGAGATGCGTAATATTGCAATATATGAAAGGGTAAACCGAGCGGTTGTCCATATTACTACAGTTACCTTAAACCTAAACTCATTTTTAGAAGTCCTCCCTACCCAGGGAACTGGTTCTGGAATTATTATTAGTGAAAGTGGGTATATCCTCACTAATGCACACGTTGTGCAAGATGCAGCAAAAATGACTATTAGCTTCTATGATGGGACTATACTCGACGCATCTCTTGTTGGAATTGATAATGAAAATGATCTAGCAGTTGTGAAAATTGAAGCACCAGATGGGATGAAGCTTTCTCCTATCGAGTTTGGAGATGCTACAAACCTTAAAGTTGGGCAGAAAGTTGTTGCAATTGGAAATCCATTTGGATACGACAGAACAATGACAATAGGAACTGTATCGGGCGTTGGGCGCCCTGTGAAAATAGATGCAAATACGGTGATTAACGGGATGATTCAAACAGATGCTGCTATTAACCCTGGTAACTCTGGGGGCCCCCTACTTAACAGTAGTGGGAAAATGATAGGAATTGCCACATCTATCTACTCAACAACTGGTGGGTCTCAGGGAATAGGCTTTGCGGTTCCTGTAAACACCGCAATTAGTGTTATTCCTGACCTCATTGAACATGGGAAAGTAATTCGTGGCTGGCTCGACCTTACAATAGTACAACTTGATGCATCGATCGTGAGTTATGCGAAACTTTCTGTGAACCAAGGATTATTAATATCACAAGTGAAAACTGGCGGTAAGGCAGAAAAAAGTGGTCTCAAAGGGGGCGACAAGAGAGTGCAATATGGCTCTTCAATTATCTACCTAGGAGGGGATATCATCGTGAGTATTAAAGGGGAAAAAGTATCTCAGTATTCTGATATCTACCACGCCCTTGTTGATACCGCTCCTGGTGATATCGTGGATGTTGGCGTTATTAGGGGAGGAGCTCAAAAAACAATTAAAGTTGAGCTTACAGACCGTCCTAGCCAAATGGAATGGATGGTTCGTTAATGGCAAGAAAGTTTGAAGTAGTTTCTGAATATGATGTTGCAGGAGATCAAGAAGAAGCCATAGAATTACTCACAGCTGGAATAGAGTCTGGTTTTGAAAGGCAAACTCTTAAAGGGGTTACAGGTTCTGGTAAAACATTTACCATGGCTAAAATTATCGAAAGGATACAAAAGCCTACCTTAATTGTTTCTCATAATAAAACTCTAGCAGCTCAGCTCTTTAGAGAATTCAAATCGTATTTCCCTCACAATGCGGTAGGGTACTTTGTCTCCACATATGATTATTACCAACCTGAAGCCTATGTACCTGGTAAAGATCTTTATATTGAAAAAGATGCTGCAATAAACCAAGAAATTGATCGATTACGTTTATTTGCTTCTTTTGCCCTCATGGAGAGACGTGATGTTATAATAGTAGCTACGGTGAGCTGTATTTATGGCCTAGGTTCTCCTGTAGGCTATCGTGATATGGTAATACACTTATCAGTTGGGGAGAAATTTGATTATAAACAAGATCTCCAGCACTTTATTCGCATGCAATATGAGAGAAATGATGTTGCACTAGAGCCGGGGCGTTTTCGTGTGCGA
>CAYZUR010000312.1:0-2858 GCA_964481535.1 uncultured Spirochaetaceae bacterium
TTGATGTTCATATCAGTTATCCACCAATCTTTTACAAAGAAATCTGAGTCTCATTTCTACGAGTCCCTTAATACCATATCTATTGCTCTTATATTGGTTCTTCTTATTGCAAAAGGGCTATTCCCTGATTACTTATACCAAGATAACTATGAAATTATGCTCATTATGCTTCCCCTCTATGCGATGAATTCAACTCTATCAAGTCGCTTTATAGTGAAGAAAATTGGAGTGATTGATAATAAGACTTGGTAAAAGAGGAGAACGACTTGAGGACAACTTCGTATGGTGCTATGATTAGCATCATATTTTGTATAGGGTATCTAATATGAACGTAACTCTTGAATCAAAAAGTACATACAATCTTTTTGAAACTCCACTAATACATCAAAGCACCTTTTGGTCACTCATCAAACAAAAACAGGGATATGAAGCTCTTGCTTTCGACATTACAATAAAATTAGATGATCTATATACAGAGATTCCCTCTAGTGGATATGTTGTTGATGATGTTCACCTCATATTGCAACCCATTAATAGAGATTACTCTATTGGATACATTCCCTATGGTCCCCTTATTTCACCAGATGAGCATCGTAGAGGTGATTTTATTGAGGAGTTAAGTGAGCAATTAAAGTCAAAACTTCCCCCTCACTGTGTCTCTCTTCGATACGACTTACCATGGAAGAGCCCATTTGAAGAAGATATTTCGATTATGAGTCAACAAGTGAGATTAAACTGGGGTACACAGACCCACAATATTAGAAAAGCAATGAGTGACACTCTTCCAAGTTCTACCCTCTTTGTAGACCTCACAAAGAGTGAAGAAGTAATTCTTTCCAATATGAAACAAAAAACTCGCTATAATATAGGACTTGCAAAAAGGAAAGGGGTTCAAGTAAAGGTCGGCAGTAGTAAAGACTTTAATCACTTTTATGATTTGTACAGGCAAACAGCAATCAGAAATAATTTCACTATCCACTCCCCTTCCTTTTTCACCCCATTTTTTGAAGTACATGATTCTCATTCTTCTTTCTCTCTTCTCATCGCATATCTTGATAGCAAGCCATTAAGTGCAATGTTTCTCACAATGGGTGGAAAGAGGGCAACCTATCTTTTTGGTGCAAGTAGTAATGAACACAGAGAATCAATGAGTACCTATGCTCTTCAATATAAAGCAATGCAATTAGCAAAAGAAGCCGGATGTGAAGTCTATGATATGTTTGGAATAGCTCCAACACATGAAAAGAATCATCCAATGAGTGGATTAAACCAATTCAAATTAGGGTTTGGTGGATCTTTATTTACCAGAATGGGATGCTGGGATTACCCAATTGATAAAGAAGTTGCCTCTTCCTTTAGTGAGTATGAAATGACGGCTAAAGGGTACCATCTATAATAAAGAACATGGTAATTACGTCTGACAAGCTCTAGACATATGACCTGCTATTTAAAAAGCTATCGGATAATATAAAACCTATCCGACACTATCCGATACTATCGGATATTACTGATGAAGGAACATAAGATAAAATATGAGTCCATGGAATCAAAAATATTACAATTCAACGAGAGATTAGATGATTATTCTCGCCTGATTGAAACTGTGACAGCCTTCAAGAACACACAAGGAGGGACCCTCATCATTGGAATCCGTGATATTGACCGTGAAATCATCAGATTAACCGTCAACGAGATCAATAGATATCATCAGGAAATACCTCAAGTTATAGTGGACACAATCGTACCTCAGATAGCAGTTGATCTATACGAGCAGCATATAGGGGGGAAAACATGCGTAACGATACGTGTCTTTCCTGGCCCACAAAAGCCTTATTTCATCAAGAAATTAGGACACCCAGGTGGGGTCTTTATCAGATTTGGTTCTCACAACCGCAAAGCAGACTCATACGCGATTGAAGAACTTTCACACCTACGAAATAGGATACGCTACGAACAGCAACCCTGTGTGCAAATCTCATATGAAGATCTTTCAAAGGATCTGTTAGGCTTAATATTCACCCCCTGTGATCAGACCATCCTACTCGGAGGGGGGTATGGGATATCTGAAGAGTCAGGAAGAACTATTCCAAATGTCGCAGGGACACTATTGTTCTATCCATTCCACCAGAACATCATTGCTGAATCAGGGGTAGAGATTTCTCAGTATGCAGGCAAAGACAAACAACAACTCATCAAGAAAGAACTCTTTACTGGCGGGATTATCCCCATGCTCGATTCAGCATTCTCCTATCTCTCAACAATCGTGGGGACTCACTACGAACTTAAGGGAATGGTCAAACGCCCCGTCGACCACGAAATACCACTTGAGGCCATCTGTGAAGCTCTCGTAAATGCAGTGGTTCGTAGAGCCTATAATTACGAAGCAGCGACAAGAATCACTCTCTTCTCAGATAGGATTGAATTTTTGAACCCAGGAACCTTCTATGCTCCTATACATCCAGAAAATCTAAAAGAAGGTCTCTCAAGATACCGTAACCCTCTCATTGCTGATGCACTTAGGAAAAAAGGCTATATGGAGAAACAAGGTATAGGTATCACACTAATCATTTCTAGCTGTCTTCAAGCTGGCCTTGAAGAACCTAGGTTTATGGAGTTAGAAAATCATGTAAAAGTGACCATATACAAAAAAGTTAAGGAAAAACGATGCGCCCAAGCACATCTCGATCTCTATAATCAGGAGACGATGAGAAGCCATTTTCTAGCACGAGGACTGTTCACATCCTTGGAAGTTGCTCAGTATCTTGGCAGGTCACAATCCATGGCAAAAAAGGAGCTTCTGGAAATGCAGCAGCAGCAGATTATCGAGAAGGTAGGCAAGGGTCGTGCGACGAAATACA
>CAYZUR010000313.1:0-2844 GCA_964481535.1 uncultured Spirochaetaceae bacterium
CTCACCTAATTCTACTAACTCTAAATACTCTTTCGCTATTACTTCCCTCTTCTTTTCTCCTTCCACATAGGGTCTAAGGACAATCGTAATATTTTTCAAAATACTAAGCCATGGGAAAAGACGTGGTTCTTGAAAGAGAAAACTCACATTCCCTTCTTCTCCTTCTTCTCTTACTATTTGGCCACTATCAGATGATTCTATCCCCCCAATTATTTTTAAAAGGGTTGTCTTGCCACATCCAGAAGGTCCTACTAGGGCGACAATAGATTTAGGTGCTATACTAAGATTAAAATCATCAAGAACAGGTAAGGAGATCTTTTTGCTCATATATGATTTGTATAGTGAGGAAATTATCATGAGGGGTCCTCAACTTCAACAAAGTTTTTCCAATCTCTGTAACGAGTAGTTTCTTTTAAGAGAAATGAAAATAGAAGGTCACTAAATGCAGTAAGAAAAATGGCAATAAGTGTCCATGAGATAACTTGAGCAGTTTCCAAATTCACTTGAGCTAGGCTCATTTTCGAGCCAACTCCAAAGGAAGGAACAGTAAGAACTTCTGCTGCAATAACAACTTTCCATATCATAGAAAGAGTACTTTTTGATCCAGTAATAAGAAAAGGAGCCATTGATGGGAGGTGAAAGTGAAAGAATCTGGTCCTTCTTGAAAACTTATATACTTTTGTCACTTCATGTAATTCATGGGAAATATGATGCACACCTTCTTCTACTTGGACAAACATCACCGGAAATCCCATCAAAAATGCACTAAATATAGGGACAGTTCCGCTAGTAAACCATATGAATGCCAAGAGAATTATCGCCATCACAGGAGTAGCTTTACAAATTACTAACAAAGGTGTTAAAAAAGATTTCATAAATGGGAAAAATCCACTCAATAACCCCAAGAATGTTGAGATAGAGACAATGATGATAAAACTCAGTCCCCCTCGAACTAACGTGAGTGATACATTTTTCCAAAAAGTTGGATTATTTACAATACGTATCAGCTCATCAAGCGTTTTCATAGGGGACGGGAGCAACACAGGGATGTTAAGGAGTTTTGCTCCTATGTGCCAAGACAATAGGAGCAATATGGTAGAGAAGACTACTATGAGTCTATTTGTCCAGGTAGAAATCTTCATTAGGTACACTTGATCCTATAGATTCATAATCAAATCCATAGAGGACGTTGTAATACATGTCTATGCTATCATAAGCATCCATAGCCGGAATATAATTCAGATTACAGTTAGGAATACTGAGTTCTGCAAGATCTGCACTCATAATCCCCTGCTTTTCTATTTCAATCGCAGCATCACTGACGTTAGTATTTACCCACTCTATGCTCATTTTGACTTCATTAAAAGCTTTCTCTAACACTTCGGGATGTTCTTCAATAAATGAGTCTCTAACTACAAGAACTGTCATTGGATAATTAGGGGTTCCTGTAAGAGCTTGCCATAAATTTTGATAATCGAGGAGTACAATGGATGCAGGTTGTTTCGCTTTAGCCATTGATAAAAATGGTTCAGGAAGTACGACAAATTCTCGTTTTCCAGCAATATACATTTGAGTAAGCTGAGCTGGAGAAGAAATTGAATAATCGAGTGTGACAAATTCAGTAGTATCAAATCCAAATGCAGTAAAATATATTTGAGTAAGTTGATCAGGAGTTCCACCTACTCCAGGAATTGAAATAGATTTATTTTCTAGATCAGGGAACTCTATAATAGTTGGGTCTGTTGTAATGAATTGAAGCATACCCTCCCCTGTAACAGCTGCTAGTTTGATACCAACACCTTTTGCATAGAGGTTAGCTGCAACGTTTGTAGGAAGAGCTGCCATATCGAGTTCGCCATTTGCTAATTTCGCTACAACTTCATTAAAAGAAGAGTGTACTTTTACATTAAATGCAGTAAGGTCATCGATTACTCCATTTTTTTGAGTAAGGCCAGCAACTCCAAATCCACTTGGACCTTTCATTACACCTAAGTTAATGACTACTCGGTCTCTCTCATTTTGTGCTTCTTGAACAGCTTGTGAAAAGAGAGAGGTCATAACCAAAACAATCATCAAAAAAGTAATGAAAACTTTTTTGTTTATCGTAATAATATTCACGTTACGCTCCATTTTGCCCATTTGTAAGGTGGACGCCTTTATCTAAATTTTAACGACTACTTTAACGTATCGTTTTTTTCCTGCCTTTAATAGAAGGAATCCTTCTTCATCAATCCAAGATGTATCAATGACTGTTTTGATGTCTTCTAATTTCTTATCATTAATAGAAGCTCCACCTTGTGTGATAAGACGTCTTGCATCACCATTGGTAGCACACAATTCTGTCATAGCAAAGAGTTCTATCGCTCCAATACCTTTATCTAATACTTCTTTTTCTAGTGTAATGAATGGAAGACCTTCTGTCGAGACTACTTTATGAGAACCAAACATCGCTTTAGCAGCAGATAAAGCTTTATCTGCTTCCTCTTGCCCATGAATAATCTTTGTTTGTTCAAATGCTAATCGAATCTTTGCTTCATTAATATTTCGATTCACATCTTCATACTCTTTAATTTCCTCAAGTGGTAAAAAGGTAAATAATTTTAAGAATTTAATAGTATCTTCATCATTTACATTTCTCCAGTATTGGAAGAAATCGTATGGGCTAAACATTCCAGGATCTAAGAATACTGCCCCTTTTTCACTTTTACCCATTTTTTGACCGTCACTGCGGGTGATAAGATTAAAAGTGAGTCCATAACTATCTTTTCCCTCAACCTTTCGAATGAGTTCTATACCTGCTACAATATTTCCCCATTGATCATCGCCACCTATCTGTAAAGTAGC
>CAYZUR010000314.1:0-2831 GCA_964481535.1 uncultured Spirochaetaceae bacterium
TTCCCTTAAAAGAATCTGGTATTACAATACACTTTTTCATATGTTAATCCTTATCTATATAGAGTGTTTATTAATGGGGAGTTTACACTAAAGAAGAGTGTATGCCTATGAAAAGATTATCCACATACACCCACATGGCTATATCACTATAAATGAAACAGTCGTGGCAAAAAGGACAGCGATAACATTACTGATTAAATTTATCATATCATTATCTATCCACCGAATTCCACGACACAGTTCAAACTTTACTCCATCCCTACTACTTCGCTCGGTGATGAGATTATTTACAGAATCCCAATAATGTCCTTGGATGGTAGCACCTAAATAACTATCTGCAAAGGAACCAATCACTCCACTTATTGTAATAATTGTTGCTAACATTACAAAGAGAAGCTCTTCTTGCCCTGCATAAGCGTTATACCATGAACTTCCAATGAGAAGGGATCCAGCTACTGCACTTACACTTCCTAATACAGAGACACCACCACTCATTCCAGGCGGTACTGGTTTAAACGTAATAATAGAGACTGGAGGGGAAGACGAGAGGATTCCTGCTTCACTAGCCCATGTATCAGAGGTACTAGCAGCAAGAGAAGCGCCAAACATCGTAAGGGGAATTAAATCTCCTGTAAGGCCGTACAAAAGAGCAGCTATCCCAGCTATCCCTCCATTGGCAAAGACTTGAACCCAATCTCTCTTACTTCCTTTCTTATGAATTTTTGAAGTATCTACAGCTCTTACATATCTTCCGACTTTTCCAATAAAATTGGCAGAGACAAAAAAGAATATAAGGAGAACCCATCCTTTAAACCCAGTGAAATAATAGATAATCACACCAAGGATAAAGGCACTAACGCCCCCTGAGAAGGTGAGAAGCTGCAAAATCGCAGCTACAATAAGAATAGCCCCATTCACAGCTACAGGAATAAGAATTGTCATTACATCAATGTTCATAGCGTCCCTAATAATAGTGCACTTATAAGAGCGGTTCCTATTGGCACAGAAATGTTATCGAGGCCAGATGGAGTAAATATTTCAATTAATGTAGCAATAAAACTAATCACGACCACACGAATCAACCAAGCAAAAGAGGTAACATCACCAACTTTAAAAGCAATAGAAGTTATTAATATTACAATAAACGTAGTGAGAAACATTACAAGCGATCCAATATATGATTTTTGGCCAAAGACCTTTTTCTTTCCATAAAATCTCCCAATTAGGGCAGCTAGACCATCACCATACCCCATGGTGAATATTCCAATAGTACTAGCCCACATAGGAACAACCCCAGTAAAAGCAAGTATTACCAGCACAAGGAGAGAAACAGGAAAGTATACTAATCCCAAATTTCTTTTTATATCTTTTTCACCAAGAACATTTGCCAAGCCTGTAAAGACAGCAGTTCCATTAGCAAGAATAAAAAAAATGGGCCCAATTATTGCCATTTTAAGAGTATCAAATGAGATTAAAAGGATAAACCACCAGTTAGAAACCGCAATATGGATGAATTTGCGTACAACTTCAGGAGGAATTCTCTTAAATCGAGACATTAGCACTCCAAGACCTACAACAACTCCAATAAAAACAAAGGAAAGTACTAAACCTAATATATTCATTTCTCGAATATAGATGGTATTTTACATTTTGGCAATATATTGACATGAATAGAGTAGCATGCTATTGTAAACGTGCTTTCGTTTTTGAGTTGCAGGTGGGTCTTTTAATCACGTTTTTTTTTGAGTCGTTTAGTTCGTATTCCCAACAGACCGATTAATTTGAACCAAACATGCCGCCAAATGAAGCAATAATAAAATACAGGTAGAATACCTGTGAAGGATGCTTTATGGCAAAAAAAATCTATGTTGGCAACATGAGCTACGCCACTACCGAAGAAGAACTTCGGGACCTTTTCTCACAGTACGGCACAGTATTGAGTGCAAATATCATCATTGACAGAGAAACTCATCGCCCAAAAGGCTTTGGTTTTGTTGAGATGGAAGAAGACTCAGCTGCAGAAGCTGCTATTTCCCAACTTGATGGGAAAGAATATGCTGGCCGCAATCTTCGTGTAAACGAAGCTATTGCTAAACCACGACCTAGCAGAGGCTACAGAGACTAATCTCTCTTTAGTTGTACTTAAAGGCCACTTGATATATTTCAAGTGGTCTTTTTTCGTCTGAACACCTTTTAAAAGAAAAAACACATAGATAACGTACGAAAGGATAAGTAGCACTATAGTAAATAGCTATGCTACTATTTTTGTTGGATGAGCTATTTACTATAGTGGAACACAAATACGGTACAAAAAAGATGTTGTATAGAAGAAAGATTTTAATTATAGAGATGCAGACAAATGGATGAACTAACCGTACAAACCTTTCGTTTAGGTGAACTTTCTAATAATTGCTATCTTGTTTTTAGCCAAGAATCAAGGAAAGGCTTTATTATCGATGCTCCTGCCCCAACCGATGAAGTTAGCAAATTTATTGAAACTCAAAATCTAACAATTGAATTTATTGCTTTAACCCATGCTCATTTTGATCATATCGGAGGATTGAATGATTATCCTTATCCTTTTTACCTACACAAGGAAGATCTTCAGTTTTTAAAAGATATTACAATTAATGGCTCAGCATTTTTTGGTTCTTCAATTATGATTGGCAAAGAAGCGAGATTATATAAAGATAATCAGCCTTTTTGTTTTGATAAGCACCCGATAGAGGTAATACATACACCAGGGCACACTCCTGGTTCAGTGTCTTTGAAATCAGGTAATTGGCTTTTTAGCGGGGATACGCTTTTTCTTGATTCAGTAGGAAGAACTG
>CAYZUR010000315.1:0-2819 GCA_964481535.1 uncultured Spirochaetaceae bacterium
TTCCAAGTACTGTGCTGGAATCTTGATGGCATCTTCTGTCGATAACCCTATGCTACCTGGCCAACCTCCCCTCAGGATATATGATGCCAAGGATTGAAGATGGACCTCTCCTGTCATACTATTCTCTAGGTTTCCTGCACATAGATTCTGTAATGATACTTTTCCAGTGGAGTCCCCCGATTCGAACAAAGACATGGGCATCATGCGAAGACGGGCTATTCGGCCGGTGCCACTATGCATGATCCCCTTGTGTGAAGGGGTAGCGCTGCCAGTGAGGATGAATTGTCCCTTCATGGTGGACTCATCGACGGTGAACCTCACTGCATCCCAGAGCGATGGCACTTCTTGCCATTCGTCTATCAAACGGGGTTGCTTGCCTTGTAGTGTCAGGGATGGATCTAACTGTGCAAGCTGTCTGTTTTGAAAATTCCCAGCAGGGTCACCGACATAAAATGCACTTTGGGCATGCTTTTGCGCAGTCCATGTTTTTCCAGCCCACTTTGGCCCCTCAATGCAGACTGCTCCGAATGCCCGAAGGTATTGATCGATAGCCAAATCAATAATACGTGGTCGATAGAATTTGTTGTCCATGAATGTTCTCCTACACAAATAATACTTCATTCGGTTTGATTTAGCAATATCATTCGGTTTGATTTAGCAGTATCATTCGGTTTGATTTAGCAGTATCATTCGGTTTGATTTAGCAATATCATTCGGTTAGATTTATCTTGAAGGTGACCACAAACCGAATACCCCCCAAGCTACCCCCCAAGCTACCCCCCAAGCTAATATTAGTATTCTCCTTGAATATTGCTTAGTTCCTAGAACTAGAGAAGAAATGATGGAGAAATTAGAATTAGTGAATAGAAAATCATTTAAACAAACCTATATTGATCCTTTACTTGCTTCAGGTGCATTGACTATGACAGTGCCAGATAAGCCAAGTAGTCCTTTACAGAAATATCTCACGAAAAGAAGACCCGTGCATTATGATAGAGAAACCCCTTAAATTATTGGGCATTTCTATGTATGAAGAATACAAATATTTTAAGAAATATAGATAACACCTAAGAGAAGGAATCGTGAATATATTCCCTATATCCAAAACGACTTCCCCAAGTGTTTCTTCCCAACATAAAGCCTTGAAGAACACTAAGCCTCAATGTATCAAAAGGTACGTATATGACTTGCCATCCTTTCACCCTTGATATCTTCACCTCTCTACTGATCGTATCAGGCATTTAGATTATAGGGGGTGAAAATGGCATATCCAGAGCAGCAATGGAAAGAAGCAAAGAGCCGGTGTAAGCTAAATGCAGATGATATTCGCATCGCTAAGGAAATGGGGCTCAATCCAAAGAGCTTGATAAAAAACATCCCAAATAAACAACAGTTGTGGAAACTTCCAGTGAATGAATGGTTACGAGAAATGTATGAAGAGCGCCAAGAAAAAGCTCATCAGAAGAAATTAAAAAAGCAAGCAGCGCTGAAACACATTAAAGACAACGAAGAAGGAGTCAATTAGATGATTGGTACGCATGAAGAATATAATCGAATTCGAGGAATACTATTAACCTTAGAACCCAGCGAATTGGCCGATGCCTTGATGGAATTAACTCACGATTCTCGCGCTGTATATATGAAGGTTATTGCATTAGCTTCGACAGAAACTAGAAAGATTACATTGTTTAAAGAATACATCCATGCAATTACCCACCAAACCCGAAGAAGTACTCTGACGGGGAGGAACATTTTGCTTAATCTTAAACGATCATTGGAGCTGCTCTCCCCTGATAACATAGACCCAAAAATAGGGCTACAATTGATGGAATCATTTTATGAGACAGACTCATTTGCCTTCGAGTCTACAACAGAGCTCGATTTTGAGTTTGAGATGGTCTTTACAGACGAAGGCTTTGAGATATTTGCTGAGATAGCACGAAGATGCACTGATACTACATTTGTTGTTGAATTGGTAAAGAAATTGTATGCAGAAGATAACTACGGTGTGCGTGGGAAGCTTCATGAAGAGGCATCTACATATTTATCAGAAGCTGGATTAAAACTGTTGAACACCTAACTAACAGCTAGGACACATGCATCTTCTCAAAGACACTTTATGTGCCGGTGTTAAATATCTATCAATTTTCTATTACTACCATGAGTAGATGTTCTCTAATGCCAACAAGCACCTACTACCATTAATAGCCTTCTCTAACGCTGTGGCATAAAATAAGGACCTCTTTGAATAACCTCCTCTTCGTTGTCCCTGAATTCTTGTCAAATTATACGTATTAGTGGAAGATTGAAATCTAAGAGCTTAATTAATTTTATTAGCTTGTCTGTTATTTGTCCCTCACGTGATGTTTTATCTGGGCTTTGATAATACAATAAAGGGGTTTGTTCATGAATAAAAGTTTATATCATGGTATACTTCTACTAAAGAATATTAAGTGGAATAGTGGATATAAAAATCAGAATGTTTAATACTGGTTTTTTAAACAAGATGGATTATATTATATATGTAGATAGTGGAGGGCACTAATGCAACATTCAAAAGAAGAATATACTAGAGCTCAATTTTGGAAATGTGCTTTACAGGTAAACCCCTTTAATTATTATTTAGATTATAGAAACAAAGACCATGGGTTAACTGAAGATAAGTATAATGAAAGACTACGTCAAATTGCATTAGAATATGACATAAAAATCTTAGGTATAGCAGATCATGGTAAAGTTGATGGTATTGATAATATACGCAAATCAATGGAGGGGTCAGGGATTATAGTTTTTCCTGGATTTGAAGTTGAATCCACTGA
>CAYZUR010000316.1:0-2814 GCA_964481535.1 uncultured Spirochaetaceae bacterium
CGTTAATATCGAGGGAAGTTTTTACCTGTAGGGCAGCTCGAGCAACAGAAGAGAATTCTGGATTGCTTGCAGCACCATTCATGTAACGAGGGTTACTAAACATATTAGAAGTATTCCAAAGGAGTTTAACCCCACTTTTATCCTGCAAGGTTTTTAAATATTCTCCTACTTTATGGTAATTTTCTACATACTCATTCGCGCTCGTTCCTTCAGGAGTAGCATCGATGTCGTGAAACGCATAGAATGGAGCCCCTATTTTGGTAAAGAATTCAAAAGCAGCATCTGCTTTTTGCATTGCCCCTACCATTTTATCTTTATGAGCCCATGGGAAATCCATTGTAGCATTCCCAAAAGGATCTGTCCCATCAGCACAAAATGAGTGCCAGTAGGCAATAGAAAACCTAAGATGGTCCTTCATGCTCTTTCCTGCAACAATCTTTTCAGGATTATAGAACTTGAAACTTAATGGATTATCTGAAGAAGGACCTTCATAGATAATCTTATTAATACCCTTAAAATACTCTTTATCGCCAATTAATACGTCTTTCATCGCTTTCCTCCTGAGGATTTTTTATTTTGTGATGTACTAAACATCACTTTCATGCCATTCATATAGTGTATAAATCTTTTATATGCTTTTTCATATTCTTCAACTCTTTGTGGATCTGGTTCGTATATGTGTTTATGATCAATATCAACATGCTCATCGACAATTTCTTCAATTGAGATAGGATTATTCTGATCTATGTTATATGCCCATAGAGCTTGCAATGCAGCACCGAATGCAGCAGCTTCTGCTACTTTTGGAATTACTACCGTTGCATTAAAAATATCTGCACACATAGCCCTCCACACCCTTGAATTAGCACCACCACCAATAAGGCGAATCTCTTTGACTTCATATCCTTTCTCTTTGAAGGTGTCAGAGCCGAGTCTAAGGGAGAAAATTGCAGCTTCTAGTGCACTCCGTGATATATGGGCTTCTTTCATATTTTCCCCATTCAACCCAATAAGAGTTCCTTTTCCATATGGGTAGTTTGGAGTTCTCTCTCCATTGAAATAGGGGAGGAATGTGAGCCCATCACATCCAATAGGAGCTGTGGAAGCTATTTCGTCGAACTCCTTTATCCCTTTATTAAATAGAGTTCTTGTTAGTTCAGAGGCAACAGTACAATTCATTGTACAAAGTAGGGGGAGAAATGAATCTGTTGAAGAGCAGAACGCGGCTAAATACCCATTTTCATCAATCAAAGGGGTAGGGGAAGAAGCAAAGATTGTACCACTAGTTCCAAGAGAGACTGCAAGAGTCCCTTTTCTTACTGTTCCAGTCCCTATAGCTCCCATCATATTATCTCCACCACCACTAGAGACAATCACACTCTTTTTTAATCCTAACAGCGTAGCGATATTCTCTTTCACTACACCATTAAGTTCACTATTTTCTATTCGCTTAGGAAGAAGTTTAAGAATATCTCTCTCACTATCTACACACGAGGCAAGACGAGAAGAGAAGTCCATGGTGTGTACGTTTAATAATCCAGTACCAGATGCATCTCCCCTTTCACATGTATAATTTCCTGTAAGGAAAAAGTTAATATAATCGTGTGGGAGTAATATATGTGCCATCTTCTTGTATAATTCTGGTTTGTTCTTTTTAAACCATAAGATTTTAGAAATAGTATATCCTGGAAGAATTAAATTCCCTTCACTCTCAAGTAACGTTTTCTCTCCTCCAGCGCATGTTGTTATTTCATCACACTCAGGAGCAGTAGAAGTATCATTCCATAGCTTAGCTCTGTAGAGAGCATTACCATCACTATCGAGAGGGACAAATCCATGCTGCTGGCCACTTACTCCAATAGCATCAATGCGTTGAGTAATCGATGAATCAATAGAATGAAAACACTCAATAATAGCATCTGTCCACCAAGAAACTTCCTGTTCACGAGTTCCATCAGCTTTTTCGATAATAGCATGTGCTCTTGTTGCACTTGCTATGATGCTTTTCTTCTCTTCATCATACACGATAACTTTCGTACTTTGAGTTCCTACATCAATACCTGCAATAATTGCCATACTCACCCCTCTATTTTATTCGCTATACCTTTTATTTATATTGTGTGAGAATAATCTTTTATAATAAATAGACAAAATTGTAATGACATGTATATAATTGACATATGAAGATTATAGATGCGGTGTTCGTTTATCAAATGAGAAATATTAATGAGTTACAATGGCATGGAAGAACCCATTCTCACGGAGAAAGTGAATATGAGATTCACTATTTTTTGGGAGGGGATGGTCAGTTTATTAATAACAGAACGAGCTATACTATTGCCCCTGGAGCCATGTATGTCTCCCTTCCTCAAACTGTCCATACCATTAAAGCAACAGCTGAGCACCCTATTACCTATTATGCGATTCTCTTACTCCTTGATGATGGGGAGAAGGAGTTGAGCCAACTATTTGAAAAACAAAAAGGCAATGCTCCATATATTATTGGAACTAATTACCGTTTTTTCTTTGAAGAAGTCAAAGATAAAGCCCTTTCTAGTTCCCATAACAGACATCAATCAGCATGCCATCAAATAGCCTCACTTATGTACCTTGTGCAAGATGGGGGAAAAGGAATGTCGACAGATAATGATTCGAGACATTTAGAAAAAGCATTACGTATCATGCAAACACACGTGATGGACAACCTCACTCTTTGTGATTTAGCACAAGAGTTGAAGCTCACAGAGTCCTATTTTATACGATTATTTGGAGCTAGAATGCATCAGTCTCCTATGAAGTATTATATGAAACTTA
>CAYZUR010000317.1:0-2811 GCA_964481535.1 uncultured Spirochaetaceae bacterium
TTCACGAAGAATCAAAAGCAATGGAAAGCACCCCCATTAACCGAAGAGATCATCACTCTTTTTAAAGAAGCAATGGAAAAGGCATCCTTTAGCCCTTTTCAAGTTCTTCCACACGATAGCTATCTTATCAATCTGGGCAACAGAGATGATCAAAAACGAAAAATCAGTACAAACGCATTCATTGATGAGATACATCGAGTACACACGCTTGGACTTGATCGACTTAACTTCCATCCAGGGGCTCACCTTAAGCAAATTGATGAAAAAGGGTCTATGGATTTAATTGCAGCAGCTATTGATGAAGCACTTAAAGAATCAGAAGGTGTATATGCAGTTATTGAAACTACTGCAGGTCAAGGATCTGCTCTAGGGAGAAGTTTTGAAGAAATTGCCTACATTATTGAAAAATCAACAATGAAAGAGAGAATTGGGGTCTGTATAGATACCTGCCATATTTTTGCTGCTGGATATGATATTAGAGATGAAGATAATTTTCACACCATGGTAGAGAGCTTTGATTCACTTATTGGTTTTGATAAACTTATGGGGATGCACCTCAATGACGCTAAAAGCGAATATAATTCAAAGGTAGACCGCCACGCTCCCTTAGGTGATGGAAATATTGGCCTTTACCCATTTATAGAGATTATGAAAGATGAGAGATTTGCTAATATTCCTCTTATTCTAGAAACACCAGAGCCAGAAAGATGGAGTGAAGAAATTGCTCTTCTAAAAAGCTATGCAACATAATACCCTCTTTCCATCATTACCCTCCCCCTTTGTCTTTGGTCACAGGGGGTATAATGAAATAGCTATTGAAAACACCATGGACTCTTTTGATCTTTGTTATACCAATAAAGTACAAGGTATTGAACTCGATATTCATCTGTGTAAAAGTGGGCATATTGTAGTAATACATGATCATAACCTGAAAAGACTTGCACAGGTAGATAAGAGAGTAGAAGATCTCACCTTTGATGAGTTAAAGGAATTGAAGATTGAAGGAAGTGGACAAATCCCCTTATTAGAAGAAGTTCTTTCAACCTACACACAGAGCTTTTACTATGATATTGAATTAAAAGTAACAGCCTTTGGACAGCAAGAGATTGTAGAGAAAACTCATGAAATTATTTCACGGTATCATCTAGAAGATAATATAATCATCTCTTCATTTAATCCTATCATTATAAGAAGATGGAATAAAAAGACAAAAAAAAGTACTCACACAGGGATTATCTACTCAGAGCATGATGAAGTTCCATCATACCTTCACAAAGGACAAGGAAGATTTATTGCTCATGCTTCTATTATTAAACCTCATCATGAACTCGTCACCCCATCTCTTGTAAAGAACTATCATAAAAAGGGATACGGCGTTGTTACGTGGAGTCCACATAAAGAAGAAGATATTATGGCGATGATTACAAGTAATGTAGATGGAATAATTTGTGATGATCCTGTTAAGGTGATGAGTATAATAGCCGGTTTAAAAGAGAGGCACTAATAGCTCCTCCTTGCATAAAAGCCTGGTCTATTGCTTCTTCTAGACTCTTTCCTCGTCCAACAGCTCGTATCTCATGTGTAGTCTTATCACTTGTAAGATTTGGTAATTCGTATAGGGAAATTTCCCCAAGCACTATAACAGCGTACCCATCTTTAATCTGATTTATACTAGAGACCCCACTCTTTCCAAAAAAGAGTGTAGCCGTATCATACTCACTAGAGAGAGTGAGTAGAAATTCTTCATCATCTTCTACACTTGGTGTAATTCTGGTCGATTCTATTCCTCGTTTCTTTAATGAATTACTCACAATATCTTCTATGTAAGAACTTTTTAATAGTTCCCCTTTTAAAGAATATTCACTAATGCTTAATAACACATTCTGCGTATCAATAGAGATAGGACGATTGTACGGGACACGAATAGTTGAGTTTAACACAATAGTATTAATTCTCTCTTTATCTTCTTCACTAAGATCACCAAGATATGGGATAAACGGAGATGTATCGAACTGAATTTGTAACTCACCTGAAGACATCATTGAAGGATTCGTGTTAATAAATACAGCCCTGCCTGATTTGTTAGTATATATAGTTTTATCATCAACATACTCTTCTTCTCGAGCATTTTCTGCAGTAAAGGAGACTTTTAGAGGGACTTTTGCTATTTTTGTTGATAGAGAACGAGTACCCCTTTTACTCATAAAATAATATGAAGAAGAATCTGATTCATCTTCTATAAAAGTAATAGTAATTTTTTCTATAATAGAGAAAAACCTTTTTTGAGCATCTTTATAATATTGGGGACCACTTTCATTCACAATAGAATTAGCCAATTTAGCAATCTTCAAGTACTGAGTAGCTGCTTCAATATCTTCGTCTTGTCTCAAAAGAAATGCTGCATTTGATTGCAATTCTTTAATCTCATTACTCTTCTTTTCTATCTCTAAAGAGAGTTCACTTCTATCATTATCAACAACTTTTTTCACAGCAACTGCTAAGAGGTGAACTAACACCCCATTTTCTTCTTTTCTTGTAAAATTACGGGTAATTTTTAGTTGATATTGTTCAATACCCCCTCTTTCAGAGAGTTCTGTAATATACTCATTACTCACATCTTTACCAATATAGAATGATATTTGCTCTAATATTGATTCATATGCCCTGAGTGTCGCTAATGTTTCGTTTATTGCCTCTCCAGTACCAACAAACGCAATTTGATCCCTAGAGACCTGTGGCTCATACACCCAAATAGGTTTCTCTTCTAAAGAAGAGCGAATCCACGATTCAATAGAAGAACAGCTGTTTACG
>CAYZUR010000318.1:0-2809 GCA_964481535.1 uncultured Spirochaetaceae bacterium
TAGATATAGGGGTGAGTGGAAAAACTCATCTATTTGATTCATTAGAGGTGTATGGGGGAATAAACTATTTAGCGCGTATCACTCATTTATTTAAACATGATGTTCAACTTCATATGGGCGCACGCTATTCTCTCTAGATGAGAAATTATTGACTCAAATATTTAATAGAATACCGTATAAAGCTAAGATGCTTTTTATATAAAGAAAATATTATTTAAGAAAGTTCATTTCATTCTGCTCCTCTATATAATGCTATTTCAGCAATATATAGAGAGGTACGCTCCGTAAAAGGAGTAGATGTAGGGTTAGCTATGCTGTCTCATTACTTCAAAGAGTAAAATTCCAGTAGCAACAGAGACATTAAGTGAGTCAATATGACCTTTAGTTGGAATTGAAACAATGTGGTCACATCGTTTTTCAACTAATTGTGATAAGCCACTCCCTTCGGAACCCATAACAATGGCAGATCGATGTGGAAATTTAACGTTAGTTAATTTCTCCCCATTCATATCTGCACCATATATCCAAAAGCCATGTGATTGGAGAAGTTCCATTTCCCTAACAATATTTGTTACCGTTGCAATAGGAACGTAGGATGCAGCTCCACTACTAATTCTTTCAACTGTTGCGTTTGCTTGAGCACTTCTACGCGTAGGCACTATTACAAGAGAAGTAGCAAATTGATCTGCACTTCTCAAGATAGCTCCAAGGTTTTGTACATCAGTAATACCATCTAAGATAAGGACTGTTGCAGAAGCTTGGGAATTAAGAGATTGAAGAAAATCTTTTACTGTAGTTTCATTCTTTTTAGATGCAGAAGATGGGCTAGAGGAGAGCACTTGTAATAGAGCTCCCCTGTGGTCATCTGTAGAGACCATCTTATCCATGTCTGCTTTCGCAATCTTCTTTACAGTAATTTTAGGGTTGGTTCTACCGAGGGATTCAAGAATTGAATTCCTTTTTTCCATATTTCTGCAAATGTATAACACACTTCTTTCTGTCGTATGTTTTAAGGCTTCTTCTATTGCATGAAACCCTATGATATATTCACCCATCATCAATCCTTTTTATTCAGTAAATGGAACAGGTTCTGGTCTTTCATTTTCACCCATTGCTTCTGCTAGCTGTCCCATAAGTTTTTTAGCTTCTCTACTTAGTTTCTTTGGAGTTTCAACTACTAATTTAATATATTGATCCCCCCGTTGATTGCTAGAAGAGCGTAGGTGTGGTACACCTTTTCCCCTTAAGCGCAATACTTTTGCATTTTGTGTTCCAGATGGAATTGCAACTTTTACACGCACATCATCAATAGTCATCACTTCAATAGTAGCACCAAGGGCTGCTTGAGTGAATGATATTGGAATTTGGCAATATAAGTCATTCCCTGAACGTTCGAAGTATTTATGTGGACGTACATTAACATACACATAAAGGTCTCCTGATGGGCCTCCATTAGGGCCAGCATCTCCCATTCCAGATAATGATATTCTGTTACCAGTATCAACTCCTGAAGGGATAGAAACTTTTATTTTTTGTTGCTTTCGTTTTAATCCAGTGCCATGACAATCATCACATGGATTTTCTACAATCTGCCCTTCACCTTGGCATGTTGGACATGTTGAGGCGATTGAAAAGAATCCAGAATTTCTTCTGACTTGCCCGGTCCCATTACATGTTGGACACATTTTCTTTCCAGATCCACTCTTCACACCACTACCTGAACAGGTCGAACAGTGAACATGATGCGCAAACGAAATTTCAACTTTTGTCCCAAATACAGCATCTTTAAAATCAACTTCAATGTCATAGCGTAACGAGGAACCAACTGCAGGACCTCTTCGTCCTTGCCCTGGTCTTCCACCCCCGCCACCACCAAAGAAAGAGCCGAAGATATCACCAAGGCCTCCTCCTCCAAATAGGTCACTAAAGTCTCTATATACGTTTGAATAATCTTGAGCACCACCAGCATCAACTCCAGCAAACCCATATTGGTCATATGCTTGTCGTTTTTGCTCATTGCTCAAAATCTCATACGCTTCACTTGCTTCTTTAAACCGTTCCTCTGCAGCAGAATCACCCGGATTTTTATCCGGGTGGTTGGCTACAGCCAATTTGCGATAGGCTTTTTTAATTTCTTCCCCAGCGGCCCCTTTTTGGACCCCTAGAACTTCGTAATAGTCCCGTTTAGCCACGGTGTAACACTTCCTTTTTCAATCAGTTTCAATCAACAACTTCGTAGTCTGCATCCTCAACATTATCATCTTTTTTGGATGTAGTACTCTGTGAATCAGTAGGTGCTTCTTCACTAGCCCCTTCGCCTTGACTTGCATTTGCTTTATACATTTCTTCTGCTAATTTATAAGCAGCTTGTTGTAATGCTTCAGTTTTTGCTTTAATAGTTTCAATATCATCAGATGAGATTGCACTCTTTAGCTCTTCCATAGCTTTTTCTATGTTAGATTTATCTTCTTCTGAGATTTTATCACCATAATCTTTTAGTGACTTCTCAGTAGAATAGAGGAGATTGTCAGCTTCATTTCTTACTTCAATCTTTTCTCTCTCTTTCTTATCTTCTTCAGCATGCATTTCAGCATCTTTTACCATTTTTTCAATGTCTGCATCAGATATTCCAGATGATGATTCAATTCTAATCTTCTGCTCTTTCCCTGTCCCTAAGTCTTTAGCACTTACATGAACAATACCGTTTGCATCGATATCAAAAGCTACTTCAATTTGAGGTACTCCTCGTGGAGCTGCAGGCAGTCCAATAAGATCAAATTTACCAAGAGTTCTGTTCTGACTTGCCATC
>CAYZUR010000319.1:0-2809 GCA_964481535.1 uncultured Spirochaetaceae bacterium
CATTGCCGCTTTAATATCTTTGTTCGGTGCAAAGTGGTCTGGAACAAGTGCAACTTTCTTTTTATCAAAGACCTGGTCAATTCCAAATTTCTTAAATTCGTTGATTGCTACAGGGCTTGTGATATCGTTGCCTAATACTAAATCAAGATTTGCCATAATCAGTTGTCCACTACGCACCTCTTCTAAACCGGCGTGTTGTGCAAGAATCTTTTGACTCATGGTCATGCTCATACAGTATCTCCTTTGGTATGATGAGTAGAAGGAACTACCCCTTCTTTCATTAATTTATATTCAATTGAATCGACAAGTGCCATCCAACTAGCTTCTATTAAGTCTGTAGAAACACCCATGGTGGACCATGTATGTTCTCCATCTGTTGTTTCAATAAGCACTCTCACCTTTGCAGCTGAAGCTTGCATTGAATCTAATACACGAACTTTGTAGTCACTTAAGTGTATTGAAGAGAGTTGCGGATAAAAGTTTTCTAATACTTTTCTAAGGGCTTTATCAAGTGCGTGAACAGGACCATCACCTTGTGCAACTTCTATAGCACTCTCTTTATTGACAAATACTTTTACTACAGCAGTATGACTTGTTTCAATCTCACCATGTGTAGGCATTTCACCAAATGTTTTGTAATGATCGAGTGTAAAATAAGGAATATATTTTCCAAGATTCTTGGCAATGATGAGTTCAAAAGAACTTTCTGCCCCTTCAAACTGGTATCCACTCATCTCAAGTTGTTTTAATGAGTCAATTATTTTTTTTGTTATTGGTGCATCTTTGTCGAGGTTGGGTGCATATTTCTGAATTCTTCGAAGTATAGTTGCCCTACCCGAGACTTCACTCATCAACAGTCTTCTCTCGTTCCCTACCGTCTCTGGCTTCATGTGTTCAAATGATCGTGGGTTTTTAGAAACTCCATCAATATGCATTCCTCCCTTATGAGTAAATGCACTTCTTCCAATATATGGGGTGCCATGAGGGATTGAGATATTTGCAATTTCTGCAACAGAATGAGAAATGAGGGTGATAGAAGCTAATTGATCAGATGTTAATATATCAAAGCCCATTTTCACCTGAAGAGTAGGAATAAGTGTTGCTAAGGAAGCATTTCCACATCTCTCTCCAATACCTACAAGAGTTCCTTGTACTTGTCTTGCTCCCATCTCTACAGCCATGAGAGAATTAGCGTCAGCACAGGATGAGTCATTATGTGCATGAATGCCAATAATAATTTCGGGATATTCTTTACTAAATAGATCAACAACTTCTTTTGTAGCACTTGCAATAACTGAGGGGATAGTTCCACCACGGGTATCACACAGGGCAATGCTTGCAGCTCCAGCTTTTGCAGCTTCTATGATACTTTGCATTGCATACTTTTTATTTTCAATGTAGCCATCAAAAAAATGCTCTGCATCAAAAATAACCTTTTTGCCTTCACCTATGAGATACTCAACGGTATCTTTTATCATATTCAAGTTCTCTTTGAGAGTTGTTTTTATGATATCAGTAACTTGAAAATCCCAGCTTTTCCCAAAGATGGAGACCCAATCAGTACCAGCTTTGACTAAAGAGGCAATATTAGCATCTTCGGCTGCACTACTATTTCTTCTTCTTGTTGCTCCAAAGGCGACAAGTTTCACATGATTAAGTGTTAATGACTTCACTTCATGAAAAAACTCTAAATCTTTTGGATTTGACCCTGGGTTTCCTGCTTCAACATAATCAACTCCAAGAGTGTCGAGAAGTTGTACAATTTTTATTTTATCGAGAACTGAGAAGCTAATTCCTTCTCCTTGGGCTCCATCGCGGAGCGATGAATCAAATATTTCTAACTTGTTATCGTTTTTATATTCCACGTTTATCTCCCACTTCTACTTCTTCTTGCACAGTTCCACTTACTTTCATATCTCTCATCAACTCTTCTTCGCTTAATGAGATCCACTCTTTTGCTTTTCTTCCTGCGCTTTGTGAAGCACTTACATGTTGTGCATGAGTTTCTTCTACTTCAATCATTCGGTTAACAGCACTAATTAAGCTTAAAAGAGATGCTTCAATAACGTCTGTTGAAACACCACGACCTCTAAATTCTCCATTTCCATCACTTATTTTTACAAGGACTTCCCCTAGGGCGTCTCTGTGTTCTGTAACTGCACGGAGTTGGTAATCTTCAAGGGCATAGGAGTGTTTAATGATTTTTTCTACAGCTTTAAAACAGGCATATACAGGGCCTGTTGCCATTTCAACGGCTTGTATCTTTTTGTTATTTCTTCTCAACGTCACACAGGCAGTGCTAGTCATGAGGTTTCCACTGTTCACAACAAAATTATCGAGTTCATATATTTGTGGACCACTTTGAGTTCCGCTCTCCATTAATGCAATGAGGTCTCTATCGGTAATCTCTTTTTTCTTATCTGCAATATTTTTAAAATCACTAAAGAGTTTTGCACTCATAGTTGCATCTAATGTATAGCCAAGTTCTTCCATTCTGTGATTAAAGGCGTGTTGTCCTGAATGTTTTCCTAATACCATCCTAGTCTTTTTAAGTCCGATTGAAGATGGTGTCATGATTTCATAGGTAAGTGAGTTAGCAAGCATTCCATGTTGATGAATGCCTGATTCATGAGCAAATGCATTTGCTCCAACAATTGCTTTGTTAGGAGCAATGGGAACTGTTGTAATGTTGGAGAGCAGTCTCGCTGTGTTATACAGTTGTGTGGTGTCGAGGTTGTAGGAGAAGTCATAGACTTCATTACGTGTTCGTATTGCCATCACTAATTCTTCAACAGATGCGTTTCCTGCC
>CAYZUR010000320.1:0-2792 GCA_964481535.1 uncultured Spirochaetaceae bacterium
TCCCCAAGGTGGATGTCGCGGGATCAATTCCCTTCTTTCGCTTTTTACCTAACGTAGGTCTTTCCAAATAGTGGATTGGCCTACGTTTTTTTTATTTCCGATAAGACCCTCTTCTATCCACCCTCCTCCTATAAAGGTATACTTTAGACGCAAGACAGAATTCTCTATTGCTTGTCTTCTATCGGCTAGTTCTTCTGCTAATATTACTTAAAGGTATCTCAATCTCCTCGTATAGCCTTTTTTTAGAATAGTATCACACCTCTAATTTCCCATGCCACACACAAAAAAGGGGGGCGGTATCTTATTTGTGTCAAAACGTGTATATTAAAGGTGAGCCGTTTGGAATGCTACTTTTTTTAGGCTCCAATTATTTTGATATCATCACGAATCCAAAAAATCAAATGACAGTATGGAAACGCATCAACGCACTCACCCAATACACTATGTATCGGGATGTTACGATTTGGAGGGATCAATGGCTAATTTAAAAGAAAATTTACTATTAAACAGAATTATTGCACTACTCGTTGGAGGGTTGATTGTATTTGGAATCATGAGCATCACTGTTGTAAAAACAGGTAAAGAACAACTTGCCGAAATGTCTAGTGCACTAGATACTTCTCTCTATGAAGCAGGAAGACTTCTTGATGATGCAAAAGCTCAATTTGAAAGTAACGATTATACTGAATCAAAAGCGACTTTAGAGAAACTCTTTACTAATCAACCAGGTTCAACTGAAGCTGCTGAGGGAGAAACTCTCCTTGCAACGATAAATACCGCAGAAGCAGCATCTGAAGCGAGATGGGAAGAAGCTTTACCACAGATTAAAGAAGAGTGGTCAGAAGCTATGGCTACCCAATTACGTGCTGAATCAGAAGAAGAACGTGTAGATATGGAAGCTGGTCTAGTTAAAACGATTATCCAAGCTTGGGATGATGCAAAATCAGAAGTTCGTACTGAATGGGAAGCAGAATCTAAATTCTAGTTACTTGTTAAAGAAGAAACTCCAGAGACAACTTACCAATTATATATTGATGAAATTGTCTCGTGGAGTTTTTTTATATTCTCTCATGATAAACACAAGACAAACATGCTAAAATTTATCAACAATCTAAAAGAAAATTTGTAAATAAGAGAAAATCCTAAAATATTTCAATTATCTACTCGCCCTATATCTAAACTATAGATATACTTCTTCTATGTTAAAGAAATTTACAGTTGGAAACTTCCTCTCCTTTCACCACCACCAAACATTTACCATGAGTAGTGCAAGTACTCAAAGAACAATTCAAACACCCCATGGGACTGTTAACCAATTTTCAGCAATTTTCGGCGAAAACAAGGAAAATCTCTTTAAGGCTATTGAATATGCAAAAACAATATGTATTTCTGGAACAGGTAATGCTCTATCTATATTGTACTCACCTGCCCATCCTAGCAATAAAGAGACTCCATCATCTTTTGATTTTGAAATATGTGTTGGTGAAAATATTTATAGTATAGGATTTGAAATCGATACAACACGTAATGAAATAGTTGAACAGTGGTTGATAGATATCGCTAAAGGGAAAAAAGAAATCCTCTATTATATTAATACCATCACAGGTAATTATACATATAAGGAGGACTTGTTTAGTGAAGAAGAGTTTTTATCTATTGTTAAAACAAAAGAAACTCATTTTCTTATTATCTCAGATACATCCAATGTTATTATTTCCCCTGATAATAATGTAACGAGAGACTCAATATTTTCATCAATAGTGCATTGGTTTTCAAGCCTCACTATTATTAATGATGTCTCATCGCTCATTAATACTGCGATATCTGTGTTGCCTCTCTCATATAATCTGTATGAAATAGCTAATGTATTTGAAGGAAAAATTACTCGATTATCTGATGATAAAAGAAAGCATCTACAAGAAACCACAAAGGATGAAATATCAGATAATCTTATTACTGTTTATGATAACTCACTCTGCTTTCGGATAAAAACACTTGATAAAACAATATGGTATGAGGCGATCTTAGAAGAGAAAAATAATGAATATCTTCATATATTAGCAGTATTACTCACAAAGAACGAATACAGCTCATCATTGATTCATGACATTAATACATACCTTTCCCCTACCCTCACAAAATCATTAGTAAACATGCTCTTTTTAATAGCAGAATTAAAGAATATTCAATGTATGATAACAACTGAAGAGACTTCTTTATTAGATACCAATTTTCTTAAGAAAAACGAAATATGGTTTGTAACATCAGGAGAATTCTTAGCTTCCCGCCTTATTAGTTATGATTGCTTTTTCTTCGATAAGGACAAAGATATTGCAAGTGCGTATCGTAATGGAGAGTTTAAGAGTATATAAATTATATTCTTTCAGTATGATACATTTTTAGAGGAACGTCTTCTGTGATAATTGATTCATTGGATAATTTAAGAAATTATTCAAAATAGAGACTGATCTTCAGATTGTAATTTCAGGATATGAAAAGTTTCTAATTGGTTGGCCTCATCCTGTTCATATAGTTGAAGAGTATGTACCAGGTAACGAAGATTAAGAAACGTATACATCTTCAGCCAGTACAATGCCTTCATCCCAAGCTCTACTATCCTTTTTGAGACACAACCATTATGTTACGTATATGAATATATTGCATCGTACCACGTCTATACTCAACTAGAAAAAGTATTCATGTATATAAAAGGATATAACGAACAGTGGAAGTCTTTAACGATTTTTTACGTAATATAGACAATGATGCACATAAAGAGAAAGTAGAAGGTG
>CAYZUR010000321.1:0-2775 GCA_964481535.1 uncultured Spirochaetaceae bacterium
GTTTTCATATGTATTGGTGAAGGAAAAGTCTTTCGCAGTGTCAACAAACTATTCGTTTCCTCTTCCATTCTCCTTTAGGGATTCTTTCCCTGATCTTAAACCATAGTTTCTCTCTACAGTAAATAATCATTTGATGTGAGAAGTGGAAAAATTCTTATTCGAGCTAGTGTGGTAGATAATAATTATTTTTTTTGTTGCAATTTGTTTCCTATGAGTTATAATCACATTTATAGAAGTAAATTTACTTTTAGACAGATATTCATCGATTTTATTTATCTAAAACTAAAAGGGTAGATTTAAAAGATTAATTTTTATCGATAAATTTTCACTGATTACTTTACTAACGTTACAACAATTGTTTATACTAGACGACGAAAGTAAGATGAAGCCTCATATAAATGAGTTCATCTTTCTCAAAAACAAAGATCCAAAGGAGACCTAAGGATGAAGAAAATTCTTATTGCTGTGTTGCTGCTCTCTCTCGTAATGTCTATGACATTTGCATCGGGTGCTAAAGAAGAAGTAAAAGATGATGGTCAATTAAAAATTGCCCTCATTATTGAAAATACCATTGATGACAAAGGGTGGTGTCAAGCAATGCATGATGGTATTTTACTTGCACAATCACAAAATCCAGGCGCTTTTGAGTACACATACTCAGAAAAAATGAAACCAGTTGATGCTGGTTCTGCTGTTCTTCAATTTGCTGGACAAGGGTATGACATCATTATCGCTCATGGGGCTCAATATAAGAACCTTATTACTGAAATGGCTGCCGAATACCCTGAAATCTCCTTTGCTTTTGGAACAAGTAGTGAAATCGTTGCAGACAACGTATTCTCTTACATGCCTCAAAGTGAAGAAACTGGGTATTTAAATGGACTCATTGCTGGAAAACTCACAAAAACAAATATTCTTGGACTCGTAGGACCTGTTGATGGTGGAGATGCAGCCCGTTACAACCGTGGATTTGTATTGGGAGTAAAAGCTGTTAACCCTAAAGCTAATGTCCTTGTAGCTCATACAGGAAGTTTCTCTGACTTTGTAAAAGCAGCTGAAGTTGCTGAATCACAAATCATCTCAGGTGCAGATGTATTAACAGGCTCAAGCCAACAAGCTCTTGGTGCTCTTAGAGCAGTTGCTAACCATCCGAACGATGACGTGTGGTGGGTAGGACAAGACCTTGCACAAATTGGTATCCCAGAAGGGGTCAAGGTACTCTCAGCTTCTTCATACAACTATGCTGCAGTAACTAATACTATTGTAGATTATGTAAATATGGGAGTTCTTGGTGGAAAGAACGTTCCAATGAACTTTAATAATGATGGATTTGTATTTAAATATAACGAAGCTTTAAAGGGAAAAATCTCAAGTGACATCGAAAAAGAAGTTACTAAAGCTCTTAATAATTTCAAAGGACAAGCAGCACACCCATCGGTTGCTTCTTGGAGTGATGTTAAATATAACTAAGGATTACTTACATCTGTTGAAATGACGCATTGATCCTGCATGTCGAGCAATTATCTTCATGCAGGATTTTTTGTAACCCCCAACACTATTGGAGAGAGGCCTCATGGAAGAAGCAATAAAGACCATAGAAAATCTACGAATAGAGCATATTACCAAGCGGTTCCCTGGAGTCCTTGCCTGTGATGATATCTCATTAGAAATTGGAAAAGGTGAAATTCTTGCCCTTGTAGGTGAAAATGGAGCTGGAAAAACAACCCTTATGAATATTTTGATGGGGTTGTACCATCAAGATGGTGGCACGATATTCATCAACAACGAACCAGTTCATTTTAAAAGCCCTAACGACGCTTTTTTATATGGAATTGGAATGGTTCACCAGCAGTATATGCTCGTCCATAATATGAGTGTATTAGAAAATATTGCCCTTGGATACAAACAAGCTTGGAATCCTGTTCGACTCAACCTTAAAATGGTGAGAGATAGAATTGAAGAAATTGTCTCTCAGTATGGATTGGTAGTTGATCCTGATGCATTAGTGTGGCAATTATCTGTTGGAGAACAACAACGTGTTGAACTTGTAAAAACGCTCTGCCTAGGAGCTAAGTTTCTGATACTTGATGAACCAACAAGTGCCCTCACCCCACAAGAAACTGATGAGCTTATTGTTCTTTTGAGAAAGATGTCTAGTGAGTTATCAATCATATTTATTAGCCATAAACTACAAGAAGTAAAAGACCTTTCCTCTAAAGTAGCTATTTTACGCCATGGGAAAATTGTATTTCAAGGAAATACTATTGACCACTCTTCTAGCGATATTGCAGCTTTGATGACCGGCCACGAAGTAAATCTTCCACAAAATGATGCCCCCGCTTGTACTCTTGGTCCTATGATTCAAATAAAGAATATCAATGTAAAAAGTGACAGAGGCTTTCTTGCCCTTGATGATTTTTCTCTCTACGTATGTAAAGGAGAAATTGTTGGCTTAGCAGGAGTCTCTGGAAATGGACAAAAAGAACTTGCAGAAGTAATCAATGGATTAAGAAAAGTAGAGAGTGGCGAGATTATCTTTGATGGTATCGACATTGCAAACTTTACTCCACGTCAAGTTATCAACGCTGGAATGGGGTATGTCCCTGAAGAAAGAAATACCGAAGGAATTGTCCCCTCTTTCTCAATTAAAGAGAACTTAGTCCTAAAAGATATTGAAACAGATAAATTCAGCAATAAAGCTTTTTTACGAAAAGCTGTAATAGAAAAAAATGCAACAGATCTAAGAGAACAGTTTGATATAAGAAGTCCTAACAT
>CAYZUR010000322.1:0-2773 GCA_964481535.1 uncultured Spirochaetaceae bacterium
GCCTGAAGTAGTCGTTACTCCAGAGAGTACTGAACAGGTTGCTGATGTTATGCGAATTGCAACAACGTATATACTCCCCGTGACTCCAAGAGGTGCTGGATCTGGGTTAAGTGGTGGTGCCATCCCAGTGTGTGGGGGAATTGTGTTATCTGTTGAAAGGATGAATAAAATCCTTGAAATTGATAAAGAAAACCTCGTAGTACGATGTGAAGCTGGTATTATTACCAATGATGTAAATGAACAACTCAAAAAAGAAGGGCTGTTCTTTGCAGGATATCCAATGAGCCTAGAAACGTGTTTTTTAGGTGGAAATATTGCAGAGAATGCAGGTGGTGGAAGAGCTGTAAAATACGGGGTAACTGGAAGGTACGTCCTTGCTCTTACTGTGGTAACCCCAAGTGGAGAAATCGTTCACTTAGGTGGAAAAATAACAAAAGATGTGAGTGGCTATGATTTAAAACAACTTTATATAGGAAGTGAGGGAACTCTTGGAATTATTAGTGAAGCTACCATCAAGCTTCTTGGTCTTCCAAATGCTAAATCAGATTTACTCATCCCTTTTGCTACAGCGCAAGATGCGATAGGTGTTGTTTCTCTTATTATGAGAGAAGGAATTATTCCAACAAGTATTGAATTTATGGATCAAGCATCAATTCTCATGTCTTGTGAATATCTAAATGAAAATCTTCCAACCGATAATGTAGGTGCAATGCTTCTCATTGAAATTGATGGGACAGATGAAGCGACTGTAGAGAGTGAGCTCTTGAGAGTAGGACAATTATGTGAAGATAATGGCGCAATAGAGGTCTATATAGCTGAAGACTTTTATACTCAAGAGCGTATTTGGGCAGTAAGACGCAATATTGCTGAAGCAATTAAAATATACTCTCCAATTCAAAGTCTAGAAGATATTGTTGTTCCTATTGGATCTATTGCAAAAGTCCTTCCAGAGTTAGAGAGATTAAGTGAGGCTCACCACGTGAAAATAGTGTGTTACGGCCATGCAGGAGATGGAAATCTTCATGCAACTATTATTAAGCACCCAGAAGATTCAATTGAATATTGGAATACAATAGAACCTGTTGTTCTTAAAGAACTCTACCATTTTATCGTCTATTCTTTAGGTGGAAAAATTAGCGGAGAACATGGGATTGGCTTAAAGCGTAAAGTGTTTTTAAAAGATACGATGGAGAGATCAGAATATGAGTTGTGTATTACACTAAAAAAAGCATTTGATCCTCTCAATATTATGAATCCAGGGAAAATTATTGACGTATGAAAGATAAGCAAACAAAAGGGGAGAAGACTAAAGAGATAATTTTTCAAAGTGCTCTTACTCTTTTTAAAACTAGAGGATTTCATAACGTCACCATTTTAGATATAACCCGTCATGCAGGTATTGCAAAAGGGAGCTTTTACACCTATTTTTCAACAAAGAGTGATATTATCGTTCAAGAATTTTGGCTCATAGATTCATTTTATAAAAGTATTGAAAATGAAATACTCTCCTACAAAAGTGCAAGTGAGAGGCTTTTACAATTCACTCACAAACAAATGGAGTATGTGAGTGATTCTATTGGAGTAGATTTATTAAAAATACTCTATGCAAATCAAGTATCGCAAGAAGGGAGTGACAAAGTCATTATCGATAGTAAGAGATTTTGGCATACCTTCATTGAACGAATTATGAAAGAAGGAATAGAGAAAGAAGAGATTCATTCAACACTAGATGCATCGACTCTCGCAACATACTTTAATCGATCAATGAGAGGACTCCTTCTTGATTGGAACATAAGTTCTGGCTCTTTTGATCTAAAAAATGAGAGTGAAAGGTATTGTAGAGAATTTATTATTTCTGCCTTGATGGTATAAAAATAGGTTAGTAGTCAGTATTGTCTACTCAATATGTTTTAATATGCTGCTATTTTTCGTATCATAATAATAAAAGCTCTGCAATGTGCAGAGCTAAAAATAGTAAATAAAGATGTTTGCCTTTTTTATCCTCTAATCACATGAGCGCTTATTGGCCCAAAGGATACTCTTACCGTATCCCCCTCATGATACATCCCTTCTTTTACTGGGTTATGGCTTATTGCAATAATGGGTTTATCATGATCTTTTATTTCAATTTCATATTCCATGGTAGATCCTAAATATACAGCTTGGGTAATTACTCCACTTAGGAGCCCTTTAGAATCATCTTCTTTTACAATCTCTAATCCTTCTGGCCTGATTACGACAACAGCTTTGTCCTTAGCTTTTAAGGAAGAGTGGAAAGAGGGGAAGATGAAAGATGGACCGAACAAATCACATGCGCATCCTTCTTTAGATACGTGAGAAATAGTTGTTGGAAAGAAGTTTGCCCTTCCAATAAAATCTGCTACAAAATAGTTGTCTGGTCTGCTATAAATTTCAAAAGGAGTCCCTATTTGTTGGATGATGCCTTTATCCATTACCATGATACGATCACTTACAGTCATTGCTTCTAATTGGTCGTGTGTAACATAGATACTTGTTATTCCAAATTTCTTTTGTATACGACGAATCTCCGTTCTCATAGTGTCTCTTAACTTAGCATCAAGGTTACTAAGAGGCTCATCAAATAAGAGTACTCGAGGTTTATTTACAATGGCCCTTGCTAAAGCAACTCGTTGTTGTTGCCCTCCTGATAGTTGGCTAGGTCGACGTTTACCAAGACTCTGTAATCCCATAATGTCCATAATTTCATCAACTTGTTTTTTTATCTCAGCTTTTTTGATCCCTTTTAATTCAA
>CAYZUR010000323.1:0-2765 GCA_964481535.1 uncultured Spirochaetaceae bacterium
ATACCAAAACAGTACCATAACTATCCAATTAAGTTCCACTATTTATTATCTATTATATTAGGCTACCCATTCAAAACAGCGAAAGGCAAATTTTAGCTACTTCCTCACTGATGAAATCAAGGCGTTAACTTCATCCAACCAAATTGCAGAACTCGCATCACTTGGCATGCGCAAATCTCCTCTTGGAGAAAAAGAAGCTGACCCTACTTTAGGACCATCTGGCAAGCAAGAACGCTTAAATTGTTGAGAAAAAAAGCGAGTATAGAAAGTTTTTAACCATCGTAAGATTGTTTCGTCATCATATATCTCTTTAAAAGCATGTTGAGTCAAATGAAAGACTTTTGTAGGGGTGAAATTCCACCTAATAGCATAAAAGATAAAAAAGTCATGCAACTCATATGGCCCCACGATATCTTCTGTTACTTGTGATATCTCTCCATCAATTGAAGGCAGTAATTCTGGGCTCACTGGTGTGTTAAGAATATCAAG
The DNA here is from genome assembly GCA_964481535.1 of uncultured Spirochaetaceae bacterium. GTDB lineage: Bacteria > Spirochaetota > Spirochaetia > Sphaerochaetales > Sphaerochaetaceae > SABI01. Next base: position 490 of record CAYZUR010000323.1, read on the forward strand.
GAGAGTAGCTCTAAGCTTTACATCATCAAATGCATGAGCTACATGATTAACAAGAACACGTACTAACGTTTTTGGAATAGAAGCATTCACCCCATACATCGACATATGATCCCCATTATAGGTAGCCCACCCAAGAGCTAACTCAGACAAATCTCCAGTTCCTATAACAAGTGCCCCTTCAGTATTTGCAACATCCATTAAGACTTGAGTTCTCTCTCGTGCTTGAGAATTCTCATATGTTACATCCAAGACTTTGCTATCATGATTTATATCTATAAAATGTTGCTTCACAGCTGCAGTAATATCTATTTCTCTAAAAGAAACATCGAGGGCATTACTTAGTTCTATTGCATTGTTTCTTGTTCTCTTAGTTGTCCCAAAACAAGGCATAGTGATTGCAATAATACCCTTTCTGCTTAGTTTAAGATAATCAAAAGCCATCACACTCACTAATAAGGAGAGAGTTGAATCTAACCCACCAGAGAGTCCTATCACCACTTTTTTGAGTCTCGTGTGCTCTAAACGTTTAGCAAGCCCCATCTTTTGAATTGTTAAAATCTCTTCACATCTTTCTTCTCTTTCTTCATTATCATATGGGACAAATGGATGAGGAGAAATAGTTCGCGTCAATGGTACTTTTTTTAATTGTGTAGAAAATTCTATTTTTTGGTACTCTTTATCAAAAGCTGGTACAAATGTGGTGTTCTTTAATCTTTGAGCAACTAATTTTTCTACATCAACTTCGCTATATAAAAGGCCCTCAAAGACCCCTTTACTTTCACATAACATCACCCCATTTTCACTTATCATAGAGTGGCCTAAAAAGACAACATCTGTAGTTGATTCACCAGGACCTGCATTTGCATAGAGGTATGCACTACTATAGCGACCGGATGCTCCATTTACTAGCATTCTCCGATACTCTTTTTTTCCAACAAGCTCATTGCTTGCAGATAAATTTACTATTATAGTTGCTCCATTTCTCACAAGATCAATAGATGGTGCAAAAGGAGCCCAAAGATCTTCGCAAATCTCGATCCCTACGATAACGTCTTTATGATGCTTTGATTGTAACAATACTTTTGTAGTAAAAGGGACTAATTCACTCCCCATTGGGATTAGCATTGGTTCTGCAGGAGGAGGAGAGAACCATCTTCTTTCATAAAACTCCCCATAGTTTGGAAGATGAGTTTTAGGAACAACAGCGAGGATATGACCATATTCAATTGCTACACCACAATTATAGATTTTTCCCTTTACGACAAGAGGAACTCCGATGACAACAAGAATCTCTTTACCCCGCGTAGCTTCGACAACGAGCAACAATGATTCTTTTGCAGATTGTTGAAGTGTTTGTTGATAAAAGAGATCTCCACATGTATAGCTGGTAATATGTAGTTCTGGAAAGACAAGGATGGAAATGTTGCTTTTCACCGCTTCATCAATCATTTCGATTGCAGTTTGACTGTTATACGATGTATCGGCAACCTTCACTTTCGGTGTTGCAACCCCTACTCTGACAAATCCATCTATCATATCTCATCCTCCGCTCATGCTACAATTAGTGTATCATAGAGAAAATTTTGATGCTATACAAAATAGATAATGAGGATATTCTAAAAGAAATTCATTACTTTCTACTAAAATATCCATCAGTAACAGCTTTAGCTTCTCTAATGTCAATATATACGTTATATGCAATGTATCGAATACGATAATGAGGCATAATATTTTTACTCAAATTTCCCCTATGGTGTAGTATAATAATTCACTTGTTCTTCTGTTCTTTTTTTGAGAAAAATATTATATAATGGTCATAGAGGTGTAATATTTTGTGCCATATCTATAATTTTGATAGTATCAGTCCTCAGCATGTTTCTCTTTTTGTTGCACACGGAAATAAAATGCTTGAGTATGTCAATTCTAGAATCATGAAGATTGGAAACTCTATGGAATTAATTAGAGGAGAAAAGAATATCCAAGCAATGGTTGATAATCATAGAAACCATATTGCATTTATGGGAATTGTTTTTCGGCTTAAAGACCCTTCTCTTCTTAAAGATACTCTACCATGGGTATATAGGGCATATATGAATCAAGGATTTACATATGATTATTTCATTAAAGAACTAGATTTATGGAAAGAGTCAATATCTCATATATTTGACGAACCATTTGCATCAGATTTTATTACCATATATGATAACTCAAACTTCGCATACCTCAGCAACTAGGATGAATCGCCCTATATTTAGGGCATAAAACCCATCTAAAAT
>CAYZUR010000324.1:0-2762 GCA_964481535.1 uncultured Spirochaetaceae bacterium
CCTGAAGCTTTTGCCTTGGTACGGGAGGCTGCAAGTAGAGTCCTAAAAGAGCGACATTTTGATGAGCAGGTAATGGGGGCTATTGTCCTTCACCAAGGTTATATCCTTGAGATGAAAACAGGGGAAGGAAAAACCCTTACCTGTGTACCTTCTGCTTTTTTAAACTCCCTCGATAATCAAGGTGTTCACATCATTACAGTCAACGATTACCTTGCATCCCGTGATGCAGCGTGGATGGGCCCTATTTATGAATTCCTTGGTCTTTCTGTCTCTGCTATCGTAAGTAGCATGGATAATGAAGCACGTAAAATAGCATACAAAGATGATATTACCTATGGGACAAATAACGAATTTGGATTTGACTATCTGCGTGATAACATGAAATACAGTGCAGTTGATAAAATTCAAGCAACTCACCACTACTGTATCGTTGATGAAATAGACTCAATTTTGATTGATGAGGCAAGAACTCCTTTAATTATTAGTGGTCAAGCTGATGATGATACACAAAGAATTAAAGAAACAGCTCAAATTGTTCCTTATCTAGTAGCCTGTGAAATAAATCCAGAAACATTAGAATATGAAGATGATGTAAGTGGAGATTATCAAGTAGATGAAAAACATAAGCGTGTTACCTTTACTAATGAGGGACTAAATCATGTTGAAGAACTCCTTCTACGATACAAGAGTATTACAGGGACTCTTTATGATGATGAGAACTTTGAATTTGTCCACTATGTTACCCAAGCTGTTAAAGCACACACCCTCTTTCATAAGGATGTTGATTATGTAGTTGTAGATAATGCTGTTCAAATTGTTGATGAGTTTACAGGTCGTGTACTTCATGGCCGTCGCTATAGTGAAGGACTCCACCAAGCAATTGAAGCAAAAGAGAAAATTAGAATTGCAGCACAGAACAAAACTCTTGCAACTATCACGTTCCAAAACTTCTTTAGAATGTACGATAAACTCTCAGGAATGACAGGTACTGCCGACACTGAAGCTGGTGAATTTAATAATATCTACTCCCTTGATGTTGTGGTTATCCCCACCCACCTTCCCTTAGCAAGGGTAGACCATCAAGATTCAGTCTATTTAACAGAACAATATAAAAATGATGCAATTTGTAATGAAATTGAGAGTGTTAATAAAACAGGTCAACCAATACTTGTTGGTACTGTCTCAATTGAAAAATCTGAACTTATTTCATCCCTTCTCCATAAAAGAGGGATTAAACATGAAGTACTTAATGCAAAAAACCATGCTCGTGAAGCGTTAATTATTGAAGATGCTGGAGCAAAAGGGGCAATTACGATAGCTACTAACATGGCAGGTCGTGGTACTGACATTAAACTTGGTGGATCTATTGATGCAATGATGAGAAAAGTTGTTGGCTCTGATGCTACTACAGCACAACTCAAAGAGGCAAAAGAGAAAGTCTCTCCCGATTGGAAGAAAAAATATGAAGAGGTGAAGAGACTTGGTGGCCTCTATATTTTAGGAACTGAGCGTCATGAGTCTCGTCGTATCGACAATCAGCTTAGAGGTCGTAGTGGTCGTCAAGGAGACCCCGGGGTATCAAGGTTTTTTATCTCTCTAGATGACACCCTCATGAGGTTATTTGCACGAGATACTGTAAGAAATATGCTCAATCGTGTTGGAATGGGTGCAGATCCTATTGAACACTCAATGATTTCTAAAGCAATCGAAAAAGCTCAAATAAAAGTTGAAGAGCAAAACTTCGATATAAGAAAACACTTACTTGAGTATGATGATGTATTAAATGAACAGAGAAACTTTATCTATTCTCAGCGTAACACTATTTTAGGAGATGAGAACCTAATTGCTCGAGGAGTAGATTCTATATCTGATGGACTTAACAAGTTAGCTCTAAAGGTTGAAGGAACTAATGAAACCTCTAAAATAATTAGTCAGTATGCGTCTCTTATTGAACAAGAATATCATTTAGACCTGACTCAAGACCTCACCTCAGCGAATGTTGTCAATAAAGATGATATAGCATCAAAGGCACACGCTATCATTAGTGGTTTGATTGATGAGAAAGTAAGTATCACTGGAGTAAAGAATTTTAATGAATTCTTACGTTTCCAATATATTCGACAAATTGATATGAGATGGCAAAACCATCTCGATCAACTTGAAGCTCTTAGGGAATCTGTCTCACTGAGAAGCTATGCACAAAAAAACCCTCTATTAGAATACAAGTTAGAAGGATTCGATATCTTCGATACAATGATTGCTTCAATTAGAGAATATATTGCCCTATTGATGATCAATGTAAAAATTCAAGAAGACCCAAAAACTTCTCGTAATGCAACAAAGAGAAAAGTGGTAGAATCCCACAAAGAAATATCTTCATTTGATAGAAGTGGAGGTGGCTCTCAAGCGCCAGTGACTGTAGTGAGAACAACAAAGAAAGTGGGAAGAAATGAACCATGTCCTTGTGGAAGTGGGAAAAAGTATAAGCAATGTCATGGAAAAGATGCATAAAATGTATAAGACCTCGATTAATTCGAGGTCTTTATCTTTGAAACTTATTAATTGTAAGGAAGAATACCCTTCATTCTATACAAGTCAAAATATAAGAAATACTCACATCACACACTCATTATCTATAATCTGACAGGGGTCTATTAGAAAAAATTTGCTGGGTCGAGGGCAGTTCCATCTTGTTCTATAGAGAAGTAGAGGAGAGTTTTATCTATATTGCCACTTTGCCCCATATTGCCAACAACGTCTCC
>CAYZUR010000325.1:0-2758 GCA_964481535.1 uncultured Spirochaetaceae bacterium
CTCAATGGCCTTATTAAAGGAGACATGCATACAGGATATACAAGCGGGAACTTCTCCTATCTCATACACCACCATTTAGGACACATTGTTGCCATTCAACACAACAATAAGAATATATTACTCTCTCCCATACAGGTAGAGTTTTGGAGAGCACCGACAGATAATGATATTGGAGTGAATCCACTCTTTTCCTATATGAGTTGTAAATTAGCATCCCTTTACCAAGTGGCAACAGAGTATAAAATAGAAGATAATAGTATCTACCCCTCTGTTCAGTGTGGCCCCTATAATGTGCCGCTCAAGTATTACTTTCATGGCAACAAAGCTGTCATAGAAATAGACAGCCCCCATTTTGAGAGTTTCATCCCCAATTTTGGCCTCTCCTTTAGCATTGACAATTCATTTAAACATGTAACGTATTATGGCAACGAAATGATGGAGAGTTACCAAGATAGGAAGGGGGGGAATGTACTAAGGAGAGTCTCATTTGACCCCTATGAAGATCAAAAACCTTACCTACATCCTCAAGAGTATGGGAACAGAATCGATGTAAGAGAACTCACCCTTTCTAACGATACAGGACAAACGATGAACATAACAGCAAACAGACCATTTGAATGTTCCGTTATCCCTTACAGCTCTCATGAACTAGAAAACGCTACCTATGTAGAAGATCTACCATCATCACAACACCTCCATGTTCGTCTTCTAGAAGGGCAAAGCGGAGTGGGAGGAGATGACTCATGGGGAGCACCTGTACACGAGAAATATCGTTACAAAGGACCAAAAGAAAAGTGGATAATAGAAATAGAAATGAGTGAATAACCAACATCCATATTTACACATTTTGGGGGAAAAGGGTAAAACCTTTTCCCCCTTTTCCTTATCTACATATGCTTAGCATCGTTACACATCTATAACCACATGTATTGCATCATTGCTGGCGATTCATTATCAAAATAGCAAAAGTTCAACACACATCGACTATTAAGTATGATATCCTATATATGATTCTGTTTAATTATCAAAAAAATCTTTATGTGGAGATAAGTAAATGAAAATATTTGCCCACAGAGGCTATTGTGGCCTCTACCCAGAAAATACCATGATCGCTTTTAATAAAGCTCATGAAGCAAAGAGTGATGGAATTGAACTTGATGTACAACTCACCAAAGATGGAGAAGTTGTCATCATTCATGATGAGAAGGTAGACAGGACAACAGACAAAACAGGACTTGTGTGCCAATACACGTATGCAGAACTCCAAACCCTTAATGCTGCAGTCCACTTTCCACTCATCACCCCCTTTGCTCCCATCCCTACATTCAAGGAATACTGCCAGTGGGTAAAAACAACTGATCTTATTACTAATATTGAACTTAAAACAGGAATTATCTATTACCCAGAGCTTGAACAAAAAGTAATCGAAATTCTAAAAGAGCATAAGTTATTCGATAAAGTAATAATCTCATCCTTCAATCCTCTCTCACTTGTAATCACACAGCGCATCAATCCAAATCTCCCCCTTGCACTATTAGTAGAAGAACATGGACTTGTAAATGCAGGATATCTTTGCAAGCAATTTGGATTTTCATACTATCACCCCAATAGTAAAGAAATGACAAAAGAAGGGGTAGAAGAATGTAATAAACATGGCATTGAAGTAAATATTTGGACAGCTAACACAAAAGAGGAGTTAACTCATTGCTCATCCATTGGAGCTGTTGGCATATTTACTAACTACCCCAAAGAAATGAGAGAAATCATACATACATTATAATAAAACTGATCAATACAACTCCACATATTCTACTTCACTTTTTATAGATACGTGGAGACTTACCACCATCAGTATCATCGTCCCTCCTCCCATTTAACCTCATCAATAAATAAATAGGTGTTTACCTACATTTCAACTTGCACTCTCCACTAAAATAGATTATGCATAATAGTATTACCTAAACAGGAGGCTGAATGTGGTTGATGGAGTAGCATTAGTATATTGTGATGAGTTTTTTAGTACGATGTGGGGAAAAACTGCACATGGATTAGTTAGATTTACTAAACGATACGATGTATTTGGTGTTGTAGACAAACATCTTGCCAGAAAGGATGCCCTTGAATACCTCGATAATAAAAAATCGACCATCATGATATATAAAAACATTGATGATGCTGTCACCAAAAGCAAAGAAATGGGGACACCTATTACCCACTTGGTCTTTGGAATAGCAAGCGATGGAGGACGATTAACTGAACCTCAAAGAGAAGATATCCTCTATGCAATTTCACTAGGACTTAATGTTGACTGCGGGCTTCACTATTTTCTGAGTGATGATGAAGAGATAAGAAACGCAGCTAAAAGACATAGCGTTACACTACGAGACATCAGAAAAATTCCACCAAGAGACCAACTTCATGGATTTACAGGAAGAATTAAAGAAGTTACTTCATTTCGAGTAGCACTTTTAGGTTCAGACTCATGTGTTGGAAAAAGAACCACTGCATGGCGCCTCGTTGAAGCACTCGAAAAACGAGGCATCAGCACGCAAATGATTGGAACAGGACAAACAGCATGGCTACAAGGAGCTGCCTATGGAGTGAGAATGGACTCTCTCATCAATGACTTTGTAGCAGGAGAAATAGAAAACGCAATATTAGAAGCTTGGGATAATGAAAAACCTCAAATAATGATTATCGAGGGACAAGGAAGCTTAATGAACCCTCTTTATCCCGGAGGCTTTGAAATCCTATCAGC
>CAYZUR010000326.1:0-2752 GCA_964481535.1 uncultured Spirochaetaceae bacterium
TTTCTTTCTCTCAAAACAGGATCATTCGATGTTTCAAGCATATCTATAAAAGAAGTGATCACCCTTTCTACAGCCCACTCACTACATATTGCCTCTTCATCAATCAGTTTTTCAACTGATCCAATGAGTTCTGGGTCTTGAAGCATGAGCAGATGGGTTTCGAGGATCTTGATATGATCTTCTCCACTAGAATCTTTTATTAATGTGTTGAGTTGTTTATCAACTTTTTTCCTTGCAAGATGAAAACGCTTCTTTTCAGCAGAGAGCGATTCCTTCTCTACATTGTTATGTGGGACTACAATTTTTTCATGAACATAGAGAAACGTCTTTCCTATGCCAATGCCTGCCGAGGCAGCAATACCTTTTAGAATTCTCATAGATAAAAATATCATACGAGGTTTTTCATCTGATGTAAATAGAAGCTTATCATTGTTCCCCTTTCAGTGTATGCTAATATGCATGGATAGAGGCCAATATGCTCAATCAAAACTCATGAAAATCTTAATAATAATTCTCATTGCCTTTATTATTTTAGCGATAATTATCGTTATCTCTTTTCCTCACGTTATGCAATCAATAGATGATTCAAATGTAATTCCTCTCATAAAAAAACATCTTGTTGAAAAAAACAGTGCACAAAAAGAGGTTCTCCTTTCACTCTATTTTCCTATTATTTCAGTAGTCGACTCCTCTTATCGCTATACGAAAACTTCCATTATGGTAAAAAATGATGAGTATGTTGCCCATCACTATATAGAGCAGTTATTACAGGGAGTTCCTCAAGGCGCTCTCATTGAAGGAGCTCTCTCTTTTATCCCAGCCAATACTACACTAATTGGATATACTGTTTCTAAGAATATTGGCTATATTCACCTCTCTGAAAGCTTCATACAAGAGACTCCATTTGAACAGACATATGAGTTACGAATAGATCAGATAATGAAAAATATGAAAGAAAATTTTTCCCTATCAGATATTGTTATCATTATTGATGATATGTTATTAGCTCAATGACTGACTTTTCTACGTACCTTTCAACCAATTTGAACAGTATATAGAAACGGAATTGTAATGTTTTTTATAATTTATTATTTTTTATTGTCCCTTTTTATGGTAGTATCAAATACTGTATAAGGTATTCATCATTTGTTACTACATCTCATATACATCTTTTTTATACCAACATGACGTTTTTCTACAAGGATGATAGTTTTTACATGATTGATTTTAGAGCACAGACTATTAGAAAAAAGATGATTTTTATACTCATATTCTCATCTATCTATATAGGGATTTTGATAAGTGCCCCTCTTCCTATCATCAGAGTATCAGTTGAAAATACCGAAGCACATGTTCAGACAAAATCTGTCCAAAGATTTACCGAACTCCTCACAGAAAGATTAGAAGGGAAATTTAATGTAATGTTTCATTCTTCAGCGTCATTGTTTAAAGATGCTGATATCTTTCGAGCTTTAGCACAGGGGAAAGTTGAAATTGCAGTTCCAGGAACATGGCATTTCGACAAATTAGTTCCAGAAGTAGGCCTTTTCCTCCTCCCTAGCCTTTATGGTCGAGAGGCTTCAGTCTCATATGCACTGATGGAAAGTAAAGTTGGAGAAAGTGTTATCTCTTCTATTGAAAAAAACATTAATGTGAAGGTGCTTGGTCGTTTCATTGATCTAGGACATACGCAGATTTTTTCAACTCATCGGGTTATGTATAATTTAAGTGATTTCAAGAATAAAAGGATTAGAGTTGCAGGGGGAACAGGGAACTCTCTAAGAATTGATTCTTTAGGTGCGACGCCTGTAACAATTGCATGGCCAGCCCTTCCATTAGCCCTTAAGGAAAATTCAGTAGATGCATTATTAACCTCCTATGAAACAATTGTAAGTGCACAATTACATCATTACGGTATTACATATGTATATGAAGATAATGAATATTTTGCCCAATACGTCCCTATTGCCTCTTGTGCCTTTTGGGAGAAACTTCCACAGGAAATACAAGAAATTATCCTCGATTCTTGGGAACAGATAGTTGATGAAGCGAGAGAAGATGCCAAACAAGCTCAAGAGCGTTCAAAAGCTGTGATGGTAGCATCTAACACAAAAATTATTATACCACGTGCCCAAATTATAGAGCAAACTCGCTCCATCCTTCTAAAAGATGAAAAAGCAATAGCACTTGAAATAGGGATACCATCTGATACATATACCCTTTTCACCTCCTTCTTTGAACGTATCGATACCCTTAATTATGAGTACATACAATGAAGAAGCAAACGCATATTTCTACTACATCTTCCTCTGCCTTACGCTATGCACTCCCTATTATAGTTATTGTCTTAATCTTTATTTTCTTGGGTATTATATTATTCAGTCAACGAAAACAAGAACTCTCTAGCTTAGAACTCCGACTTCAGATGCAAGCGAGTTTACTTGGCGAAAAAATTTCTAGTAAACTCCACACATATGAAATGACAATTGCATTATTAGAACAAGGAGCTCTTACCCTTGAAATAAACGATAAAGAAGGAAAAGCGCTGATAGAAAACTCAATAAGGAATCAGTTGCTGTTGCAAGAAGGATTAGAGAGAATTTATCTCTATTCAATTGATGGAAGACAACTATATTCAAGTTACTACATTGATCATACTGCCAATGATGAAATTAATGCTCTTATTATGAAGAATCATATTCAACAGGAAAAAGGATTTGCTATTACCTCAATCACTCATAAAAATAAAAAA
>CAYZUR010000327.1:0-2720 GCA_964481535.1 uncultured Spirochaetaceae bacterium
GGGCTCGTCCTTCCCACTAAGGAGAAAACATACACAGTAACTCGAGACGAAAAGAGAATAGATGCCCTTTTTATGATGAATAAGAATAATGGAGAAATGTAGGTGAATCAGATATCGATTGAAAAAAGAGTGATAGAGGGGAAAGAGAAAACTGCTATCTGTATAGGAGAAGTTTCAGGAGAACTTCCTCGTCATCTTATGAGTGGAACTCAAGAACCTGGGTTTACCTACATACATGGAGAATTATCTCAAATCTATTACAGCGGTATCACAGATAGTAAGAAAAAAAGATATATCATGTATGAAAATATTGATGTACTCATCTTTAGTGAAATTGCTCACTCATTGAGAAGTGAAGCAAAGATGAGGGTATTAGAACTCTCATCTGCCCTCCAAAAGGCAGGACAAGATTTTATTCAAAGTGCAAGTGGGATTATTCCTACCTGGAGAATATTTTGGATACAATCAGGTGGTGTACTACTCCTTCCAGATAGACTTTCATCCCTGATCCTCTACAGCGCAAGTGATGAAGACAGAAATGAACATCTCTATCGCTACATGAAACCAAATATCCTTCCCCCATTTGGACTCACCCATCAACTCACTCAAATACTCTACTATAGTGCAACAGGGATTAGTCCATATGAATTGGCAGAGGCAAAAGAGTTGAGCTGGAGCCATATTCCACTCTCTCTCTCCTTTACCCCTCTTAACAAAAAGATCTGTGATGCAATTGATTCTACCTTAGCGATGTCACTAAACCAACAGCGAAGTGCCTTCTCTAGTGCCTATAGCTCTAGTGAAAACTTAACCTATTTCGATAATCTCATGAAAGAAATGACGTGGGAAGTGACAAAAGAGGATCTATCCTTTGATGAGTACACTAAAACAGATAGTGCTCTAAAAACATATATGGAGAAATTTAATAAAAAAGCTCACAACAAACTCTACATGAGAAAAAAAGGTGCTCCAATTATTTTAGTGGCTGTTGCTATCCTCTTTGTCCTTTTTACTGCAGTCCAATGTGTAGTTCAGGCAAACAAACCTCCTTACACCAGTGGAATGAGCCAAGTAGAAGTGGTAAGTGAGTTCTTTAGTGGACAAAATGAATTAGATCTTGAGAAGATGAATGCTTCATTAAAGAATAGGACCAAAAACCCCTTTGAAAAAGAAGTATCTGCTCTATTTGTAAACACAAAGGTGAGACAAGCATATGAGGGCATTGATGCAGTAATAACACCATTTGAATTTAAAGGACAAGAAGAGAAATCTATCCTTGCATCTACAAGTGTTTATGGTGTAGATACCCTTCAATTCACACGAATTGATGAAACTACGTTAGAAGTAACATACGAGTATTATGCGCCGCCTAATGTGGAAGAAGGAATGAAAGGATATCCTCTTCAAGTAATTGAGCGAATCGCGAGGTTTACCTTTAATAATGAGAAAGGGTATGAGCTCATTGATAGTGTTGAACTAATCAGTCAAACGCTTATGTATGAAGAGATAATTCCTATTTATTCAAAATAATAAGAATTTAATAGATTTTCTAACGTATTAGTATCTTCTGGGTGAACCCAAGAAACTCCATCAAGAGATCTAAAAAAGGTCATTTGTCGTTTTGCATATTTTTGGCTGTTTGAAATGATTAAATCTCTCATAGCGGAAATAGAAAAATTATGTTGTTCAGTGAGCATAAAGTATTCTCTATATCCTATTCCTTGCATCCCAGGCCAAGAGGAGATTGCTCCCATTTCTAACAAGGACTCTATCTCTTTAATAAGACCTTCTTCTAGCATACGGTCAACTCTTTGGGCAATGCGTTCATGGAGTTCTTTTTTATCACGATAAAGGCCAATAATGAGTGGCGTGATCCCATCTCGTGGGGTATTTGGTACTGCATAATAACTTAAAGGGTTTCCACTTGCTTCATATACTTCTAGGGCACGAGTAACTCGATATATATCTGATGGGTGTATCTTTTTAGCACTGATAGGATCTATTCTAATGAGCTCTTCATATGCCCAACTAAGCCCCCTCTCATTCACTCTTTGGGCAATCAGCTCTCTCACTACACTTGAACTCTTTGGACTTTTAGGAAGGCCATAGTAGAAGTGTTTAAAATAATATGCAGTTCCACCACACACGATAGGGATTCTATTGAGAGATCTAATTTCATGGAGGGCATCATCACTTAGGTGAACAAAGTCCCCTACACTAAAAGACTCGTGAGGCTCTTTAATATCGATAAGGTAGTGGGGGATACGAGAAAGCATAGATTCATCTGGTTTAGCTGAACCTATGTTGAGGTGACGAAATATCTGAATTGAATCTGCATTAATAATGGAATAATTTTCTTTAAAGAAGGTATCAAGTAACGCAGTCTTTCCTACCCCAGTAGGACCAAACAGGAAGATGAGGGGATTGTTATTCCTTATCGATGACTGAATATTCAACATCTTCAGTTAACACTCTTTCTAATACTGTTGATACGATCTTCTTGTTGTTACTTTCCATCTCCTTATCCCCGTTTGCACAAAGGACATTTGATAAGCTGATTGCAACACAGGTCATCTCATATGCATTAGTCTCTCGATCAATTAATAAATCTATAGGAATGCTCAAAGTAATTCTCCTTATATCGGCGCTAGTAACTAGCAATTAAGAATCATATACGAATCAGTAAGTTTTGGCTAGTAGAGTACCTTTTCCTTAACGAG